>JBPCSC010000580.1:0-18089 GCA_051007495.1 Methylococcaceae bacterium
GTCCATGGGTTCTGAAGAATTGGAAACCCATATCCGCCAGCGTCTTGGCGTTGATTACCATGAAACCACAGCAGACGATTTACTGAGTCTGGAACCGGTATATTGCTTGGGCAACTGTGCCTGTTCGCCGGCCATCATGATCGACAAGCGTGTGTACGGTCGGGTCAGTCCACAGCGGTTTGATGAAATTCTGGAAAATCTGAAGGTGAATCCGTGATCACAATATATGTTCCCCGCGATTCCAGCGCGCTGTCTTTAGGTGCTGAAGATGTCGCTACTGCCATACAGTTGGAGGCCTTGCGCCGTGGTATCAGCATCAATCTGGTTCGTAATGGATCCAGAGGTCTGTACTGGCTGGAACCCATGATAGAAGTGGCCACGGCGCAAGGGCGCGTGGCTTACGGGCCGGTTAGTGCGTCTGATGTGTCGGCTTTGTTTGATGCCGGTTTCCTGGAGGGCGGTAAATCCCCGCTACACCTGGGCCTGACTGACGACATTCCCTACCTCAAAAATCAGGATCGTCTGACTTTCGCCCGGGTTGGGATCACCGATCCGGTCGATCTGGAAGATTATCTGGCGCACGACGGTTATTTAGGTCTGAAACGCGCACTCGGTATGGAGCCTGCTGCCATAGTTGAGGAAGTCACACAATCCGGCTTGCGTGGACGCGGTGGTGCGGCTTTTCCCACCGGCATCAAATGGCGCACGGTGTTAAACACCGAAGCGGCTCAGAAATACATCGTGTGCAACGCTGACGAAGGCGATTCCGGTACTTTTGCCGACCGCATGATTATGGAAGGCGATCCGTTTGTGCTAATTGAAGGCATGACGATCGCTGGTTTGGCGGTGGGGGCTACTCAAGGGTACATCTATTTGCGTTGTGAATACCCTCATGCCCAGATCGCTCTGGAAGAAGCCATCGCGGCGGCTGGTGTCGCGGGTTATCTGGGGCAGGACATACTGGGTAGCGGCAAACAGTTTGAGCTGGAAGTGCGCATGGGGGCGGGGGCTTATGTCTGCGGTGAGGAAACTTCGCTACTGGAAAGTCTGGAAGGCAAGCGCGGTTTGGTTCGGTTTAAGCCACCGTTGCCTGCTATTGAAGGCCTGTTCGGCCAACCTACCGTCATCAATAATGTGCTGTCGCTGGCCTCAGTGCCCATCATACTCGACAAGGGTGGTGAGTTTTACAAGAACTACGGCATGGGCCGTTCTCGTGGTACTTTGCCTATACAACTGGCTGGCAACGTCAAATATCCGGGCCTGATCGAAAAAGCCTTCGGGGTGAGTCTGCGTGAGGTGCTGTACGACTTCGGTGGCGGTTCCGCAACGGGATTACCCATTAAGGCTGTGCAGGTCGGCGGCCCTTTAGGGGCGTATATGCCGGAATCACAGTTTGATACCCCGCTGGATTATGAAGCCTTTGCTGCCATCTGGACTGTGCTCGGGCATGGCGGCATCGTGGTATTCGATGACCGTGTCGACATGGCTCGCATGGCCCGTTACGGTATGGAGTTTTGCGCCATTGAATCCTGCGGCAAATGCACCCCATGCCGGATCGGCTCTACCCGAGGTGTGGAAGTCATAGACCACATCATCAGAGGTGAGGATCGCGACGCGAACATAGGTTTGCTAAGAGATCTGTCCGACACCATGCTGGGCGGGTCTCTCTGCGCTCTGGGTGGCATGACACCATACCCGGTGTTGAGTGCCCTCAACCATTTCCCTGAGGACTTCGGTTTATCCGGCAAGGATGCCGCCTGAGGAGTCAGTCTTAGGCGCAGACGACGCGCCCTATCTCAATTACCGGATGTCTTCATCGGGCATCCGGCACGATGCAACGGCGTGTACGCGCCCTAACGATTCGAGGCATTTCCCATGGCATTACGTGATTACGACTATGGCACTCCGGCCAGTTCCAAACCCAAAACTGTCAACCTGGAAATAGACGGGTTCGCGGTCAGCGTACCGGAAGGTACCTCCGTGATGCGTGCGGCGGCCAGTGTTGGTATACAAATCCCCAAACTGTGCGCAACCGACAGCCTGGATCCCTTTGGTTCTTGCCGTTTGTGCCTAGTGCAGATTGAAGGAGGCCGGGGTTTACCGGCTTCTTGTACTACCCCCGTGGCCGAAGGCATGAAGGTATGTACCCAGAACGACAAACTGGCCAACGTCCGCAGAGGCGTGATGGAGTTGTACATTTCCGATCACCCTCTGGATTGTCTGACCTGCTCGGCCAACGGCAACTGCGAATTGCAGGACATGGCGGGGGCCGTAGGTTTGCGTGAAGTGCGCTACGGATATGAAGGGGAAAATCACCTCGAAGAGGCAAAAGATACGAGCAATCCTTATTTTGCGTACGACCCTTCCAAGTGCATCGTTTGTTCTCGCTGTGTCCGTGCGTGTGAAGAAGTGCAGGGCACGTTTGCCCTCACCATTGACGGTCGCGGCTTTGATTCCAGAGTTTCACCCGGACAGAACCAACCCTTCATGGAATCCGAATGTGTATCCTGCGGAGCCTGCGTACAAGCCTGCCCGACCGCAACCCTGATGGAGAAATCGGTCATTGACCGGGGGCAGCCTGAACATAGCGTGGTGACGACCTGTGCCTATTGTGGTGTGGGGTGTTCGTTCAAAGCTGAAATGAAGGGGGCTGAAGTCATACGCATGATCCCCAACAAGGACGGTCATGCCAATCACGGTCATTCCTGTGTCAAAGGACGTTTTGCGTTTGGTTATGCCACGCATCCGGATCGCATCACCAAGCCCATGATACGCCAGCACATCAGCGATCCTTGGCAGGAAGTGTCCTGGGAAGTGGCCATTAACCACGCCGCTTCCGAGTTCAAGCGGATTCAAGCCCAGCATGGTCGTGGTTCGGTGGGGGGCTTGACCTCCAGTCGTTGTACCAACGAAGAAGCCTACCTGGTACAAAAGCTGGTTCGGGCCGCCTTTGGCAACAACAACGTCGACACCTGTGCCCGCGTCTGCCATTCCCCCACCGGTTATGGTTTGAAACAAACCCTGGGTGAATCAGCCGGTACTCAAACCTTCGACTCCGTCATGCAGGCCGATGTCATCATGGTGATAGGTGCCAATCCCACAGACGGTCATCCGGTGTTTGGTTCCTACATGAAACGTCGTATCCGTGAAGGGGCCAGGCTGATCGTGGCTGACCCACGTGAGATTGATCTGGTTAAATCACCTCACGTTCAAGCGGATTACCATCTGAAGCTAAAGCCCGGAACCAACGTGGCACTCATCAATGCCTTGGCTCATGTAGTAGTGACCGAAGGCTTGACCGACGACGCTTTTGCGTTGGCCCGCTGTGAAGTCGAGTCGTACGAAAAATGGAAAACCTTCGTCAGGCAGTCTCACCATTCGCCTGAATCCAGTGAATCCATAACCGGAGTGCCTGCCGCTTGGGTAAGAGGTGCTGCCCGTTTGTACGCCACCGGCGGCAATGCCGCTATTTATTACGGTTTGGGTGTCACGGAACACAGTCAAGGTTCTACTACGGTTATCGGTATCGCCAATCTGGCGATGGCCACCGGTAATGTGGGCCGTGAAGGTGTGGGCGTTAATCCGCTGCGAGGCCAGAACAATGTCCAGGGATCGTGTGATATGGGATCGTTCCCACACGAATTACCCGGTTACCGGCATGTATCCGACGGCGAAACCCGCAAGCTGTTTGAGTCGGTGTGGGGGGTCACTCTGGAATCAGAACCCGGTTTGCGTATCCCCAATATGTTTGGAGCCGCTTTGGAAGGCAGCTTCATGGGTTTGTACTGTGAAGGTGAAGACATCGCTCAGTCTGATCCTGACATCCAACATGTGCATGCGGCCTTACGGCGTATGGAATGTGTGGTAGTACAGGATTTATTCCTGAACGAAACCGCCAAGTTTGCCCATGTCTTTTTGCCCGGTGCTTCGTTTCTGGAAAAGAGCGGCACGTTCACCAATGCCGAGCGGCGCATCTCTCCAGTGAGAAAAGTCATGCCCCCTCTGGCCGGTTATGAAGACTGGCAAGTCACTCAGATGCTTTCCAATGCGCTGGGTTATCCCATGAATTACGCCCATGCGTCGGAGATCATGGACGAAATTGCCAGTTTAGTGCCGACCTTCACCGGGGTCAGTTTCGCCAAGCTGGATGAATTGGGCAGCATACAATGGCCATGCAATGACGAAGCTCCCGAAGGTACGCCCACCATGCACGTTGATGCGTTCGTACGCGGCAAAGGTCGGTTCATGCTCACCGAATATGTTCCTACCGAAGAACGGACGAGCAGTCGGTATCCATTGATACTAACCACCGGGCGCATTTTGTCGCAATACAACGTCGGTGCTCAGACCCGGCGTACTCAAAACAATGCCTGGCATCAGGAAGACCGTCTGGAAATCCACCCACATGATGCCGAAAACCGGGGCATCAACGAGGGCGACTGGGTAGGCATTCGCAGCCGTGCCGGTGAAACCGTGCTTCGTGCGGTTATCACCGAGCGGGTTCAGCCGGGAGTGGTATACACCACCTTCCATTTCCCTGAATCCGGGGCCAATGTCATCACTACCGACAATTCCGACTGGGCGACCAACTGCCCCGAGTACAAAGTAACGGCAGTACAAGTGACCAAGGTTACCGGCCCTTCAGAGTGGCAGCTTCATTATCAAGCCTTTACCGACGAGCAGCTGGCGCATCTCAAACAGCGGTCGGTTCCTGCCGTATGACCTAAGCGCGTGACACTGCTCTGTGACGAGTTGGGTTGGCCAGCCTGGCAATATACTTCCGTAGAACGCTGGCGTGGTCAGGAGCACGCCAGCTTCGAAGATCAAGTGGCGGAAGAGACACCTGTCGCATTGGTTTACAACGGCGAACCTCATGTGGTGATGTTAGCCACCCCATTAGATCTTGAAGATTTCGCTTTGGGATTCAGCCTGACCGAAGGCATAGTGTCTGATCCTGAACACATAGAGTCGATACGGGTGTTCACCCGCAGTGAGGGTATAGAAGTGCGGGTGCGCATCCCGTCAGAACGCTGTGATGGCTTGTCCGATAAAGGCCGCAACCTGACCGGTCGCACCGGTTGTGGTTTGTGTGGTGCCATCACTTTGAGCCAGGCCATACGCAAACCGCCCCCTGTGCGCTTGGGTGCTCAGGTGGAGGCTTGCGAACTGCTGGCGACCCTCTCCGAACTCCAAAACCATCAACGCTTGAACCAGATCACCGGGGCCGTGCATGCGGCCGCCTGGGTTGTGCCCGGAACCGGGATCGTTCAGGTCAGGGAAGATGTAGGCCGACATAACGCCCTGGACAAACTCATAGGCGTTCTGGCCCGAAGCCGCACTGCTTTTGATTCGGGTTATGTGCTGGTCACCAGTCGGGCCAGTTTCGAGATGGTACAAAAATGCGCCACCATGGGTATTGGCCTTATGGCCGCCATTTCAGCCCCCACGGGCTTGGCCATACGCATGGCTTGCGATGTGGGTCTGACGCTCATAGGATTTGCCCGTGACGATCGTTACCTGATTTACAGCCATCCTCAGCGTGTGTTGCACACGGCTTCCGCCTGCCCGATCCCAAACTGAAAGGCCCCCTGTTCGGGGCCATCCTCTCACTCCTTAAAAAACCAAAAGCATAAGAGACTGCACCATGGAAACCGAACGACTGGTCAAAATGGCCAACGACATCAGCAATTTTTTTAATGCCGAACCTGACCGCACTGCGGCCATTCAGGGCACGGTCGACCATATCAAAAGATTTTGGGAACCCCGCATGAGACAGGGCATCATTCATTACCGCCAATCCGGTGGAACCGGATTCAGCGAACTGGCCGGATTGGCGGTCGATCGACTGATGAGTGAAACCTGAAGGCGGGTTGCCTTAAGGTTTTCAGTGCCAGGGTGGGTGTGCATACAACCGCACGGATTAGCCGTGCGCTTTTTCCCGCATAAAAATTGAGGATTAACTACTCATGTTGACCAAACTTTCGGGTGGCAAGGTTTATGACCCCGCCCATGGCATAGATGGCCAGGTGAAGGACATTTACATCCGCGACGGGCAGATTGTTTCAGAGGCCTTAGCCTCGGGAGAAACTCCAGATCACAGCTTCGATTGCCGGGGCAAGGTCATCATGGCTGGAGCCATAGACATGCACACCCATATTGGGGGCGGCAAAGTCACCATAGCCCGCAATCTGTTGCCTGAAGATCACCGTGGTGACCCGGTTGCCCGACGTGGACTGGAACGCGCCGGGTGTGGTCATGCCGTGCCGTCCACCCTGACCACCGGCTACCGCTATGCCGAAATGGGATATACCGCCGGCTTTGAACCTGCCGTATTGCCCATCAATGCCCGTCAGGCGCACATGGAAATGGCCGATGTGCCGATGATGGATGTCGGGGGCTACGTCATGCTGGGCAGTGATGATTTTTTTCTGCGTCTGCTGTCATCGGGGGCGGAACAGGCACTGATCAACGACTACGTCGCCTGGACGCTGCATTCCAGCCAGTGCATAGGTGTCAAAGTCGTTAATCCGGGCGGCATCAGTGCCTTCAAATTCAATCAACGGTCACTGGATCTGGATGAGCAACACCAGTATTACGGCGTAACCCCAAGAAAAATTCTGCAAACCCTAGCGCGTTCTTTGCACGAATTGGGTGTTCCTCATCCCTTGCATGTACACGGTTGCAACCTGGGTGTACCGGGCAACCTGGACACCACGCTGGCCACCATCAGTGGGATTGAAGGCCTGCCCATGCACCTCACCCACATTCAGTTTCACAGTTATGGCACAGAGGGCGACCGCAAATTTTCCTCCGGGGCCGCGCAAATTGCCGAGGCCTACAACAACAACCACAACATCACCCTTGATGTAGGGCAGATTCTGTTTGGTCAGACAGTGACTGCCTCCGGCGACTCCATGCGGCAATTCGCCAACGCCGGACACGCTCACCCCAACAAATGGGTGTGCATGGACATCGAATGTGATGCCGGTTGTGGCGTGGTTCCGTTCCGCTACAAAGATCAAAACTTCGTTAACGCCTTGCAGTGGTGCATAGGTCTGGAAATTTTCTTGCTGGCCAATGACCCGTGGCGCATTTTCCTGACCACCGATCATCCCAACGGTGCACCGTTCACCACGTATCCGCATTTGATCCGTCTGCTGATGGACAAATCATTCCGTAACGACAAATTGGCCAGCCTCAACCCTGAGGCCGTCGCCCAAAGCACATTAGGCAGCATAGACCGCGAATACAGCCTGTATGAAATCGCCATCATGACCCGTGCCGGTGCTGCCCGATTGCTGGGCTTGCGTGATCGGGGCCACCTGGGAGTGGGTGCTCAGGCCGACATCACGGTGTACACCGAGCAGGACGATAAAGAAGCCATGTTCGGGAAACCGGACTATGTGTTCAAAGATGGTGAGTTGGTCGTTCGATACGGTGAGATTGTCAAAGTGGTGTGGGGCAACGTACACACAGTCAAGCCTGCCTTTGACCGCCCCGGCATTGAACACCGTTTGCGGGATTATTTTGATCGATATCACACCGTCAAGATGGACAATTTCATCATTCGAGACTGGGAGATCGAGGGTGATGGACGCAGTAAAATCATGGTTCATCCCTGTGGGCCATAACACTTTAAGATAAAAGAACGAGAACCATCATGCACATCAACGGTGTCCAGATTGATGCGACTTTCGCCGAAGCCTTCCCGATGAAGGCGACGCGGGTCATCATCACCGCACAAAACCTTACCTGGGCTTATCATTCGGCCCAAGCCATGACCGGCTTTGCTACTTCAGTAATCGCCTGTGGTTGTGAAGCCGGCATAGAGCGTGAACTTGACCCTTCCGAAACGCCCGACGGTCGTCCGGGTTTGTCCGTCATGATCTTCGCGATGGGAGGTAAAGGATTGGCCAAGCAACTCGAAACACGGGCCGGACAATGCGTGTTGACCGCACCCACATCGGCCTTGTTTGCCGGCATAGACGGGGGCGACAGAATTCCTCTGGGCAAAAACCTGCGTTTCTTTGGCGATGGGTTCCAGATATCCAAACGCCTGGGTATCCAGCGATACTGGCGCGTACCGGTCATGGACGGTGAATTCCTGTGTGAGGAAACCACCGGCATGATCCCCGCCATAGGAGGGGGCAATTTCCTGATTCTGGCTGAATCTCAGCCCCAGGCTTTGTTGGCTTGCGAACGGGCTATCACCGCCATGAAGCGGATACCAGGCGTCATCATGCCGTTTCCGGGTGGGGTGGTGCGTTCCGGTTCTAAAGTGGGTTCCAAATACAAAGCCCTGAACGCCTCCACCAATGATGCGTTTTGCCCCACACTCAAGGGGCAGACTCAAACCGAATTGTCTCCCGAAATCGAATCCGTCATGGAAATCGTAATTGATGGTTTGACCGATGCCGACATCCGGGAAGCCATGCGCGTCGGAATTGACGCGGCGTGCAGCCTGGGAACCGCCCAAGGCATACGCCGCATCAGTGCCGGTAATTACGGCGGCAAACTCGGACCCTTTCTTTTCCACTTACAGGAGATCATGGCATGAGTGCGCTGACATTTACGCTCAAAATCGAACTCAAACAGCGTCTGGATGTATCACCCCTCACGCCCGACCGATTGCACGGGGTTGCTCCCGAGGCGATGGCCGCTTTGCCTCTGGCTTATGGCAATCGCACGCTGACCACCGCTGAAGCCTTTTTGATCGAAGGTGATGACACTGACGATATTATGTTCCGTAACGGATCCGCCAAGCTGGATTTCCTGGGCCGAGGCATGAGTCGCGGCCGGATTAGTGTCTGTGGTGATGCCGGGAGTTATCTGGCCATGCAGATGACAGGCGGCGATATCGTGGTTGAAGGGCGTGTGGATGCTTATGCGGCCTGTGAGATGAAAAACGGAGCCGTCAGCATTTTGGGTGATGCGGGTGATTTTCTGGGCGCGGCCCTGCCGGGCAACAAGAAAGGAATGGCGGGCGGTGTGGTGCTGGTTAAAGGTAATGCGGGCGATCGGGTAGGGGATCACCAGCGCCGGGGCTTGATTCTGATTGAGGGAAATGCCGGGGCCTATCTCGGATCACGCATGACGGCGGGCACCATCCTGGTGCTGGGCCAGGTGGGTGATCACTGCGGATATGCCATGGGACGGGGTTCAGTGTTGTTGGCTCAAGCACCGGCCCGCATTTCACCGACCTTCTCCGATTGTGGTGTACACACGCTGGGGTTTATTCCTTTGCTGATCAAAAGCATAGCCCACATGGATACGCCGATCGCCTCAATGTCAGACACCCTAAAGCGGGTGCACCGCTACGCCGGGGATTTGTGCAGCTTGGGTAAGGGTGAAATACTGATTGCCGACGTGGTCAGCAAACGCTGATGGGTGCGACGGGCAAGAGACCAACCAGTCGCAATCTCGTATTGATCCGCCATGCCGAGGCGGTGAGTGTGACGGCCGGGATAGCCGATCTTAGACGACCACTCTCTCCGAGAGGTTACGCTCAGGCCACTCTTATGGGGACACTGCTGGGGTATTCGAAGCTGTACCCGGATCTGATTCTATGCAGCCATTCGGAGCGCACCGTGTCAACTGCCCGGATACTGGCCCAGGCGATGAACCTGGAACAGGACAATCCCGTAGAAGATTCCCGTATCTATCTCAACGACATAGCGACTCTGCTGCGCGTCATTCATGGTGTGCCGGATCATTGCCGGCGGGTGTTTATGGTCGGGCACAATCCGGACATCAGCGAATTGATCGCCGAGTTGTCCGGAAAGCCTATGCGGGATCAACCGCCTGGTACGGTAGCTTCTTTGTGCTTTGATCTGGATTCCTGGGGTTACGTTGCTGCGGGCAAGGGAACCCTGAATTTCTGTATCCACCCGGATCAGTACGATCTGGGGTTATGATTCGATCATCTCTTCCGGTGCGGCTGAATGAACCAACCCGCTTAGATTTTTGAGTTCTACGCTGATGTTGTCGTCGGCTGCCGAGTACACAAAATCTTGCAGGGTTTCGAGTATGTCCTGATCGATAAATATGGCGCGGCTGCCATCTATCATGACATGGCTGTCCGGATTTATACGGGCGATACAGTCTCGCAAAACCGGTTTATTTAGAAAGGAAACATCTTTGTGCAGCCTTAGCAGGTAATTATTTCCATCCTGGGTGAGGCTGATGGCGGAATGGAAGTTGGTTCTGATCACATAATAAAGCCCGCACACCATACCCACGGCGATGCCGATGAGCAAATCGGTGAACAGTATCGACAGAATGGTCACAATGAACGGAATGATCTGGCTGGCCCCCTTACGAAACATCTCAATGAACAGCTGTGGTTTGGCCAGCTTGTAACCGGTCATCAACAATATGGCTGCCAGGCTGGACAGAGGGACGTGGTTCAAATACCGGCTCATAAGCAGCACGCTTAGCAGTAATAACACACCGTGTACGAAGCAAGCCACCTTGGTGCGTCCTCCAGCGTTGACATTGGCCGAGCTTCGCACAACCACTGCCGTCATCGGCAAGCCCCCTACCAATCCACACAATACATTGCCCGCGCCTTGAGCCATGAGTTCGCGGTTGGTCGGTGCCACGCGCCGTAGCGGATCCAGCTTGTCGGTGGCTTCCAGGCTGAGCAAAGTCTCCAGACTGGCGATTAGAGCCAGGGTGGCCGCAACGGTGTATACCTCAGGGTTAGCCCACTGCGAAAAATCAGGCCCGCTCAACTGGTCCAGAAACCCGGCAAAATCAGCGATTTCTGGCAAATTGACCAGATGCTTGTCCTCTATCGCCCAGTTCGGGTTGAACTCTTTCCCATGCAGATTGAAACCTATGCCCCACAACACGGCCACTAGAGGGCCAGGTAACAGGGACAACAACGGGTTTTTCTTGAAGGCAGTGGTTTCCCACAGCAGCATGATGAGTATGGCGACGAAACTGACGATGACCGCGCCAGGCGAGAGGGCCTCAAGCGAGTAGCTGATTTCCGACAATGTGGTGTGGGTATCAGACTGGCTATAGGATTCATCGCCTTCGTAGTCGGCGTCGTATCCCACTGCGTGGGGAATTTGCTTGAGGATCAGAATGATGCCTATGGCCGCCAGCATGCCCTTTATTACCGCGACCGGAAAATAAGCCCCGATGATGCCGGCCTGAAACACCCCCAAACCCATTTGCAGCAAACCGGCCAGTAAAACCGAGAACAGGAACGCCTGAAAACTGCCTAGAGACTGAATAGCCGAAAAAACAATGACGGTCAGACCGGCCGCTGGGCCACTGACGCTGAGTTGAGAGCCACTCAGCCAGGCCACAATCAGGCCGCCCACCATGCCGGTGATCACGCCTGAAAACAGCGGCGCGCCCGAAGCCAGAGCTATACCCAGGCACAACGGCAAAGCCACCAGAAAAACCACTAGCCCCGCCGGCAAATCGTTTTTCAGGTGACCGGCATAGTATTCGAGATGTTTACGGATCATGGTGAGTCGTCATCGCTGCACTGATAGATGGATTCGATTCGGTGATCGGGTGTTAATGTGATGAGTTCATGAATCACTCCATCATCCAGACCATACACCCAGCCATGCAGGGTAGGGCGTCGTTCGGTTTTCCAGCATTTCTGGATGATGGCGGTATGCGCCAGGTTGTACACCTGCTCAATCACATTCAGTTCTACCAAGCGGTTGGCGCGTTCGTTCATGGTGGGCAGTGCTTCGATCTCAAGCTGATGCAGACGATAAACGTCTTTAATGTGCAGCAACCATTTATTGACCAGCGTTAGGTGAGGTTGTTGTCGGTCGAGTGCGGCCCTCACCCCGCCGCAGTTGTAATGCCCGCACACCACGACGTGTTTCACGCCCAGCACCTGGACGGCGTACTGAACTACGCTCAGGCTGTTGAAATCGGTTTTAACGATTTGGTTGGCGATATTGCGGTGGACAAAAATCTCGCCGGGTTCGGCATTAGTGATGATCTCAGCCGGAACCCGACTGTCGGCGCACCCGATCCAGAGAAAATCAGGTGTCTGCTTGTGAACCAGTTTCCTGAAATAGTCGGGTTCGCGTGTGGTTTGCTCATTTGCCCACGCCTTGTTTTCGAGTAACAATTTGTCGTACGGTTTCATGAGGGATGCTCTCTAGCAATTGATTTGGTTTTTTGTCGAAACTTAATGGGCGGAGGGGGGCAGGATACCACAATCAGACAAGCGGTTTCAGATATCCGGTGAGTTCGGTGTATCCGCAGCATCAGTCGTCGTATTACCCGTTCGAACGGCTTCCGGCATGGTCTCTGCGTAGGACGAGCCTTCGGGCGGGTTGTTAATGCGACTGACCCACACCGCCACAGCTTTGTTGCTGATGGCCATAAACGGCCCAGGCATCAAGCCCGGAACCAGGGTCAGTATGACGAATGACCCGGCAATCAAGAGTTCCCGGGGGCGCAAATCCAGTCCTCTGGCCGAATACCCACCCGGCGGCGGGCCTAAAAAAGCCTGTCTGTAGAAATTGAAGAAATATCCGACCGACAACACGCCACCCAGCAAGACCGCACACCCCATACCAAGGTGGCTCTTGAATGCTCCCATCAGGATGAGCAACTCCGCCGGGAACCCTCCGGTACCGGGCAAGCCGATGTTTGAAAGACCGAGTATAAGGAACAAGGCCGTAAGCTTGGGCATCAGGATGGCCATACCGCTTAACCCGGAGAGGTCGGTTGTTCCGGTGCGGTGTCTGATGAAACCGCACAGCAGGAATAACCCCGTCGATACCACGCTAAAGTTCATCAACTGAAACACGGCCCCTTGCACGCCTTGATGGGTTAGCGTAGCGATTCCAATCAGCGTACCGCCAATATGACTGATGCTGGAATAAGCCAGCATACGTCTCAGATTGGTCTCCCCAAGGGCAATCAATCCGCCGTAAATCAAGCCTGTTACCCCCAGGGCTTTAAGTAGCCCGTCGTATTCATGCGCAGCACCTGGAACCAACGGTATAGCAATACGCAAAATCCCGTAAATGCCCAGTTTCAGGCCGGTCAACCAGGCGGTAAGGCCCACCGGCCCTTCCAGAGCTAAGGTGGGAAGCCAGGTGTGAAACGGAAACAGGGGGGCTTTGACGGCAAACCCCAGCAACAGCAATAAAAAAACCAGCGATTTAATGTCTTCGGCGATAGGGACGTGCAACAGGGTGAGATAGTCGAATGACAGGCCACTAGACAGCGGTAAGCCTAACTGCTCCGCGTAATTCATCGCCAGTAACAAAAATCCGATCAACAGTGATGCCCCGCCGACCAGCATGAGTACGGTGTATTTCAGCGCGGCATAGCGTCGTTCTGGCCCGATGCCGTACAGGCTGAGAAGAAAAAAAACCGGGATCAGTGTGAGTTCCCAGAATAACAGAAACAGAATCAAATCCAGGGCGCAGAATATTCCGATCGTGACGCTCTCCAGCAGAAACAACATAGCCAGATGCAACCGAACCCGCTGTCGAATCTGGTTCCAGGTCGACACGATAATGGCCAGATTGACCCAAGCCGTCAAAAAAGGAAATGCCACGGACAGGCCATCCACTCCCACGACATAACTGATATTCAGTTCAGGAATCCAGGGTCGCCGTTCTATGAGTTGCACCCGGTTGGAATCGAAATCAAACACGAGCAAGGACAAGCCCGTCAGCAATACCTCAATGATGGCCGCGCCCAGAGCAAAGTATTGGGCGTGGCGATCGCGGCGCATGCCGCTCAGGCCAATCATGGTCAGCAGCGGAAAGACGATTACGAGAGACAGTATCGGGAAGCTGGATTCGATCATGGTTTAGCGATTAAGGGGGCGGTACAGGGTGGCCAACTCATGGCTGGAGGCATCAATCAACTGCATCCAGGGTTCCACATAAAAACCCACACCCAGCAGGATCAGACATAAGAGTAAGCTCAACAGGGTTTCGGCCAGGTTGGGCTGAATGTGCAAAACCCGCAGGCTGGTTTCTCGTGTGCGGGTCATGAATACCTTTTGAAAAGCATACAGCAGAAAAGCCACAGAAAGGACATTGCCCACCGCCACGGCTATTGCCATGGCCCAATCGTGGGTTTCCAGAGTGCCTTCCAGCAACAAATGGGCGGCATCAAAACCGGGCGTACCCGGCATGGCCATGGTGCTGGAGGCGGCGATCAGAAAGGTGATGGCCAGCAAGGGTAAAGGATCAAACAAGGCCCCTAGCCTGGGAATCAGCAAAGTGCCGGTCCGACGCAGCACAATGTCGGCGGTCAAAAACAATCCGGTTGCGGCCAGGCTAAAGTTAAAAGACAAGAGCAGACTTCCGGCCAGACCTTCGGCATTCAGGCTGAAAACACCCACCAGCAGCATACCGGTCTGGCTGACCAGCGCAAACGCCAGCAGTCTATGCAGTTTAAGCTGCATCAGTGCCAGCACAGCACCGTAGAACATTCCGGCTACACCCAATCCGGCGGCCAGGGTTCTGAAATGAATCACCGCATCGGGCAAAAGTGGCAACACAAAACACAGCAGCAGATATAGCCCCACCTTGGAGCCAGCCATCATGACCAGAAACCCTGGGGTTCTAGGTTGTTGGGTTAGTTCGGGCAGCCAGGCGTGTACCGGAAACTGGGCCAGACGTATGGCTGCGGCGTAAAACATCAGTATAAACACCATACGTTGCCCGGTTTGTGGCAGGGGGGTGGTCTGTAAGTGTTCCAGTTCAAAAGACCACGCCCCGTTGGTTTCAGCATGGTGTAAACCCAGCAATACGGTGGCCGTCCACAACAGGAATAGCCCACTGCCCATGAACTGCCAGTACAGCCTATGGGCTGAACGATGGGCGGGGCTACTATTACGGGCCGTCATCAGATACCCGGCAGGAATCAGTTCCAGCGTAGCCAACAGGCTGAAATACAACAGATTGTGTGTTGTGAACAAGCCCATCAGCAGAGCCTCCAGACCCAGCAATGCCGCCGTCCATGCGTGGGCAGATTCGTTTTTCTCTACCCGCTCATAAAGCGTCAGCAAAAAACTCAAAATAGCCGTGACCGTGATAAACAGGATGCCTGTACCATCGACGTAAACCGGCCAGTCCAGACCCGGCAGCAGGGGGATGTGTGCGCTGAAACCTGATGCCTGCGACCCATTCGGAAACCGCACCAGCAAGCCGATCACCACACCCAGCACCAAGCCGCTGCACAACAGCCCTATTGACTGCATACGGTTTCTGAACCGGAGCGCGGTCAGACAACCTAGCAACGGAATCAACATCAGTGCTGCGGGCAGGTAGGATAGGGTTTCAGAAGGAGAAAGAGACAAAAGCGACATGATGTTTCAAACCATTACCAGCACAGTCAGGATGATCCACAGCAACCAATATCGTGGGTGAGTCAATATTTTCTCCACACGATTCAGTCGGGGCCCGAGTCGGCGACCCCAATGCAGCAGATCTTGACCGATACCACGCAGCACCAGTTGTTCTTCAAACCAATGCAAAATACTACCTAGCGTGTTTAGTATCCAGGCCGGTAGACCGCTGAGGCCTTGCCGCTCTTTGGGTCTGACACCTAGCCGTTCTTCTTCCCACTGAGCCAGGCTTGCCAGTTCACGCAAGGCCGAATTCGACCAGCCCATGCTTTTATCCACCACTTCGTGATCGAACCGTTGGCAATCACGGGACAGGCTCATACACGGCTTTACGATGAGTTCGTCGCAAAATTCCTCCAGGCGGAACCCCCGCAGCGATTCACGATACAGCTTGCGATGTTGTGCCAGAACACGCGGAGGGGGTGGAACCGGCAGATTCAGCGTGTGGTGCATGAGTGAGGGAGCGTTCAAAAATTGCACCGCCCGGAACACCGCATGAGCGGCCATGTAAGCCCACGCCCATCCCCAGAAGCCTAGCCCGGCCAAGAGAAACATCAGCCCCACTTGGGTGGTTGTGGCGTAAATGAGCGAGGATTTCACATCGCTACGGGTTAGTCCGCACAGATACGCGTACAGAGTGGTGACCGCACCCACACCCGCCATGAGCATCATGACGTAGGGGTTGGCGGCAAACACGGGTTCTAGTCGTAGAACCAGGAAAACCCCGACGTGTACCATGACACTGCCGTAGAAAATGGCCGTTGAGGGGGTTGGGCCTTCAATCGCACGGGCCAGCCAAGGGGTGAAGGGAACCAATGCCGATTTGGCCATGGCCGGCAACAACAGGCACAGTGCCAGACTGCCGGCCTGGTGGGTTCCCAGAGCAGGAAAATCACTCAAAATGGCGTTCCACTCCAGGTGGCCCGTCGTGGTGTAGACCAATGCTAAAGCCAAACCAAAGCCGATATCGCCAATCCGGTTGGTCAGTAGGGCGCGGGTAGCGTGTCGCGCCGCTATGGGCCGTGCCTGGGTGTAGGCAATCAACAGGAATGAACACACTCCGGCCAGTTCCCAACCCAGCACCGTCAGTACCAGGTTTCCTGCCAAAACCACAATCAACATGCCCCCACCAAACAGGCTCAAGACCAGGAAAAAACGATGGTAGGCGGGTTCCCGGTGCAGGTAATTGACTGAAAATCGGGCCACTAAAAGAATCAAGCCGCTGAACAGTATGGCCGTACCCAAGGTCTGTCGCTCGGCCAGAACACTGATGGCGATATGGAAGTCACCGCTGTCCAGCCAGTGACCGACTACGATGACCCGGTCTATCCAGCCGTATTCCAGTAATATCAGCGACAGACAGGCCAGAATGAAACTGAAGCCTAATGTCGAAATCACCAGGCCGGAACTTCGTTTTTCATCTTCTTCGGAGTCAAAACGACCGATCAGCAGGTAGAAGCCCAGCAGTAGGGCCGATAGCAAAGGCAGGGTCGGAATGAGTGTGACGATCCAATCGAACATGATGGCAGGAATGAGGTAGAGCGGACGATGAACCGGAATGTTATGTGAGTACGTTCAAATATGCCACCGCGCAATCAACACCAGTGGCATGGTTGCCGCCGTGCAGTACATTCCGGCAAAATGCAAAAATCAGGGTGGTTTGGGGCAGGGCCGGGGTTCACACCCGGAAACGGCCTGCCGTTCCGCCCTAATAAACCCAATAACCCCATTATTTTCTACTCAAGTTGAATATGTCTATAAACAAACACATCGTAATCGTTGGTGCAGGCCCGGGTGGACTGGCAGCCGGAATGGTACTCGCCAACCGGGGGTTCAAAGTCACGGTTCTGGAAAAGCAGGATGAAGTGGGGGGCAGAAACCGGCCCTTGCGTTTGGGGGAATATACCTTTGACGTAGGCCCTACGTTTCTCATGATGCGTTTTGTGCTGGAGGACTTATTCCGGGATGCCGGTCGTAGACTGGACGATTATGTGAAAACCATCCCGCTGGATCCCATGTATCGGTTGTGTTTCGATGACCGCAGCATTGAGGTGTCATCAAACCCTGAGCAAATGAAAGCCCAGTTGTCGACGGTATTTGGCATTGATGGCAGCGGACTGGACAGGTTTCTGGAACAGGAAGAGGCGCGTTTCAGAAAACTGTATTCATTCATACAAAGGGATTATACCCATATCCAGTCCCTGCTTAATCCTGAAATGATCAGGGCCATACCTTATCTCTCGGCTCCATTCAGCGTATTTCAAAATCTGGGGCGTTATTTTCAGGATGAAAAACTGCGTATGGTTTTTTCCTTTCAGTCCAAATATCTGGGTATGTCGCCATGGGAATGTCCCGCATTATTTACCATGTTGCCCTGGGTAGAGCACAAATATGGTTTTCATCATGTCCGCGGAGGCTTGCACAAAATAACCGAAGCCATGGCCGGCATTATTAAGGAACAAGGCGGTGTCATCAGAACCGTAACGCCGGTACAATCGCTGGATATAACGGGGCGCGAGGTAAAGGGTGTAATGCTGGAAAATGGGGAGTATATTGCTGCCGATGCAGTGGTGGTGAATGCCGATTTTGGGTATGCCATGTCCAGACTGGTCAAGCCGGGCATACTTAAAAAATACAGCACCAAAAAACTGGATAAGAAAAGTTTTTCCTGCTCGACATTCATGTTGTATCTTGGGTTATCCAGGCAATATCCGCTGAATCATCACAC
>JBPCSC010000581.1:0-1842 GCA_051007495.1 Methylococcaceae bacterium
GATCAGATAAGTACCCAGATTCTGCAAATCTTCTTCATTTTTCAGCGGGAATCTTTCACTTGGGAAAGGAATACCGTGATCACGATTTACGATTATGTTGTAAGCAGAGCGTACACAGTAACGGAATCCGTGAACCAAACCGGAAGTGGTTTTCTTGTCACGAGAGGCCATAGGGGCACCGATGTAGTTCAAATCCGGAGAACTTTCCCATGACGAGTTCAGTTCCGGGTATTTGTCCTTTGCGCACATTTTTGGTGCTATGTCGTCGGCAAACAGCATGGGATCTGCGTAGCGGAACCCGGTTGCATACACAACGTGATCCACTTCAAACCATCCATAAGCAGTACCCGGGGTTTTCCAGTGAGGCAAATCTTCCTCGAAATAAACCTGGAATGTGCCATCGTCCTGCTTGACCAGTTTGGTCATGGTGCTTCCCGTGACGGTATGCAGGGCTTTTAGCTGAACCATATCCAGTATGGTGTTGTTGTATGAGCGCAAATCACCGCTGAAATGACTGTTCCATGCATGATGAACCAGGTTATTGCCTATCATGATGAATACTATGGCCGCATGACCGGCTATATCGTTGGCCGCTTCAAAGGCTGAATTACCACCCCCCAGGATGACGACTCGTTTGTTTTTGAATCGACTGGGAGTTGTGTCATAGTCGGCGTAGTTTTCGGCCAGTTCTATTCCTTCAATGTCAGGAATAATTGTCTTAACAGCACCGGTTGCCATGATCAATCGACGACAACGGTATTCCATACCGTCAGAGGTAGTCAGCACAAACTGACGCGCTCCGTCGGTTTCTCTTGTTATTTTGGCAATGTTTGTATTGTATTGAATTTTCAATTCAAACTTTTTGGCAAAATCTTCGAGATACCGTACCAGATCCTTGCGATCCGGGTACAACTCATTGCTGTAATCAGTGAATTTATGTGAGTAATCGTAGGTTAGCAGAGAATTCCAGTCATGTCTCAGATTGAATTCTGGTTCGGCAAACAGGTTGTGCTTCTTGTTTAAAGACAGCAGGGTGTCATGACGGGGATACTGCCTGAAAAACGGGGCAACATTCCCTGTCTTTTCAATAATCAGGTAATCGTGTCCTGCCTGCTCCATGAAGTAACCCATTTGCAGGCCAGCGGGGCCAGCACCAATGATGAGGTATTCGTGATAAGTCATAGTCGTAATGTGGTTTACTGTGTCTGAAAGTTGGGAGGTGGGTTCAAAGTTTACTTACAATCGAATGGTCCAACTTCGATGGGACTTCCATCCGGTTTTAACTTTGGCCGCTGCAACCCGTGATTTTTAATTCTGGGATCGTCAAGTGCCCAGGGTCTGAACCCTCCGCGACTTTCATCCGTTACAAAGTGATCCAGTGGATATACCGTATCCGTTACCGGCACTATACCGTTGATAAAATTTAACAGGGTATTGCGGGGCTTTATATTGGACAGATCACCATCTATAAGGTCAGAGGCTTTATCGAATCGGGTGACAATTGAACTGCGTGTGTTGTCGCCTTTGATGAACTCGCCTTGGTCGTACAAACGAAATGCCGGGTGCACAAATGCCACGTTGGCGGGTCTTTGCGGATCATTGCGTCTGACGAAGTTCAGGGAATCAGTGTATCCGTTTTCAAACGTATCAAACCCGAGTTCCAGCGTGAACACGATGATTTTTTTATTGGTGAAATTTGAATCTTTAACTACGTACGTAACTGGCAATTCATAAAACATCTGAACAGTATTGTCGTCATTAATGACCAGTACGTCGCTCAGCATTCCATACAACTGATACAGACCTGAGGTATTACTCAGACGGGTAATGATGTGCTCGCCC
>JBPCSC010000582.1:0-3017 GCA_051007495.1 Methylococcaceae bacterium
ATCACCTGGTTAGGCTTCCGCTGCGGTAGAAGCACCACCAAACAGATTGACCACATCGGGTTGTCTGGGGGTATCGTCTGTGGTTGCGGGTGGGTCGTCACCGGTCAGCAGGTCGTCTGTGTCCGCATCATTCGAATCATCGGTGGAGGGCGAACCTGAAGCGGCGGTTCCAAGGTCTAACTGGCGCAGCATTTCCATTTGATGGATCACCAAACCTTGAAGACGCTGGTGCAAATGAGTTAACCCGTTCATGTCTTGAATCAACAGAATGCGAATCAACTCACGCAAGAATTCTCTTTCCTCATCTACAAGCTGGTTTCCCAGTTTTTCGATTTTATTCTTGCCACCGAGTGGGGCGAGTGCAGAGAGGTTCTTGCGGATTTCACTCAGGTGTTCGGGTTCTGAGTCAATTATGGATTGCAGCAGTTGGGCTACGGAATCCAGCAGGCGACTCTCACGGCGTTTGTTGATAAAGAACAAACCCACGCTGATGCTGGCGGTCAGCAACAGCAATTCGCCAGAGAGCAACCAAAAAAGCAGATTCATGCAGGTATCTCTTCACCCTTGGCCGGAAGCGGAATTTCCATAGGCACGTTATCCGTACTGCTGACAGAGCGTTCGGTCAGTTTGAAGATATCCAATACCCGATCCAGGCTGTCTTGTACTTCGCTGACCCCTTTGTAACTGCCGAACATCTGGGTATATTCCTCGGAGATGTCTTTGAGTGACCGAGTCGCCACAGCCAGGTGTGATTTAACCTGTTCGACTTCATGCTGACTGGCGGTCAAACGTGATTCCAGATCGACGATCAATTCCTTTTGAGCTTCCACATCGACCTGACTGGCCATCATCAAATCCTGGAGTTGTCGCGCCAGACGACAATAGGGGAGGGTCAGGTCTCTGACCAAACCATCCATGGCCTTGATCTTGGCCGAGTCGTGATTGAGATAGGCATCGAAAAATTGCCGGTACAGCAGTTTTTCACTACGGATGATGTCTTCGAGGTGTTCACGACAGGCCTGAAAATCCGTACCCAGATTATGGTGCAACAAGGCAGCACACAAATCACCCAGGCGATCTTTTTGAGTCAGGTTGATGCGTTCAATAAAACGATTGGTTTCGATCCGGTCTTGCTGGCGTTTACGGGATCGTCGATATTCCTGAAATACCATAATACCCACCAGTAGAATCAGTGTCTCGGCAATCAGTATGGCTATGAGTGCGGGTATCTCGATCATGGTCAGATGTGGGGGGTGTTGGAGGGATTGAGTTTGCTGATCAGGTTAGTAATCAGGTGTTCCTGACGTTACTTCATCATTCGGTAAGCCCAGAACCACACTCCGGCGATGGCGAGATTAACTCCGGCCGTAATCGCCAGGGTAATGATCCAGTTGGCTTCTTCCAGAATGGCGTTGAGTTGATCCAGAATGCCGTTTTCATTGCTGGAAGCGGGTTCGGGTGCTTCAGGGGCTTTGGGTGTGCCGGGTGGCTCTTTCGGCGTTTCCAGAGCAGGCTCGGGTGCTGGCTCTTCCGATGACTTTTCTACCGGAGCGTCTTCCTGTGGAGGCGAGGCCACCGGTTGGCCATCCAGGTGTATGGGTTTGAGAGGGATTTCCAGTTTGCTGCCATCCGGTTTTTTGGCCGTCGCCGTCAGGTTGACGATCCAGTGGTCGTCCGGGCCAGGCAAGGGGGCAGAAAAGATCACGTTACCATTTTGATGGTCGGCTTCCAGTTCACGCGACAAGCCTTTTTGATCGGTCAGACGGGCATGGGCCGAAAGGCTGTCGGCCATCAAGGCGGTAGAACTGGGCAGCAGGGTAATCAGCACACGGGGAGGATCATTATCGTGATCTTCGGTTTGCAACACGGTAATCCAATCCTCAAGCAGGATGAAATCCTGTACCGATTGCCGCTGGAAGGTCTTGCCATCAGCGGTGATGGTGAGCCTGTGCTGGCCGGGTTCGGGCGGGGCCGTGAAGTGGATTTGAAAGCGAGTCGGTTTGGAATCTTCATGCAGCACAGGATTGTCCAGGGTCATATCACCTTCGGTAATCTGGCTGGCCACGCTGATGAGTTCGAGAAAATCCTTGCGCGTTATGGTTTTGCCATTTTCACTGAAAGAGGCGGCGATATCGGCCCATTCACCTCGCATCATCTGGGCCGGTATGGGCGTAACGTCCATCTTGAGGTGCGTGACCACCATCACCTGATTGCCGGGGTCGACGTCGGCCTCTATTCCCCAGGCACCGGTTTCCGGGCTTCGTACGGTAATAAGGTCATAGCCCGGTTCATGTACCCAAAGCACGTTATCCGGTTTTAACAACCCGCTCATTTTATTGCCACCCGGAGTAATCAACTGAGTGGGTTTGGCTTCGGGTTTGAGAAAAACCAGTATCGTCATTTCTTCAATACTGCTATCCACCGAGAAGCGGTTGTCCTTGATGGGCAAGGTGGGTTTGGGCACCACCCGATTAAAAATACGCACGAAATTGTGTTGAAGTTCCTGGGCATCGTGGGCCACTTCAGCCGATCCGGTTGTGGCCAGAGATATTTGCTGTAACAGGCTGCGGTCGGATTGTTCCGACAGCCCTACGGTGTGTACGACTACACCTGAGGATTGCAGGTGCGGCAATAATTCGTCCAGTATCCGCTGCCGCGACTGGGCACTGGCATCTGCCCCTTTAGGCAGATCCACCATGCCATCGGTTAACAGGATAACGGTGCGCTTGACACCCGCCGGAGGCGGGCCAGTCCAGTCCTGGGTAGCAGCCTGCAAAGCCGATTCGATGTTGGTGTTCAAGCCGCGTGAGTGGATCATCCCGGCCACCTTCAGCATGGCGGCGCGGCTTTGGGGGCTTATATCCTGAGGCGGCACGAGACGATTGGCCGTGGTATCAAACAGCCAGACCCCAGTCCGGCCTGGGGCGGGCAACAGATTGACCAGCAGTTTGAGTGCGGGCACTCTGAGATTCATGGGATCGGTCTTTTTCATGCTGCCTGAGGTGTCGATCAGGATG
>JBPCSC010000583.1:0-1071 GCA_051007495.1 Methylococcaceae bacterium
TTCCAGGCCAGACTATACTCATGTTCCGGGGTATAGAAGTCAGTACATTTATAAGTAAACAATGCCATTTCACTGACAACACAAAACCCGTGGGCAAATCCTTCCGGGACATACAGTTGTAAATGTTTTTGCGCACTCAGGGTTACTCCATACCAATGGCCGAATGTAGGTGAACCATGACGGATGTCTACCGCCACATCGTAAACAGCACCCTGTAATACCTGTACCAGTTTCCCCTGTGACACCGGGTTTTGAAAATGCAATCCCCTGAGTATCCCCTGGCGGGAAAACGAGACATTGTCCTGTACAAAATCAAGCGGAATACCGGCTGCTTCAAACCGTTCCTTGTTCCAGCTTTCAAAGAAAAACCCACGGGCATCACCAAATACCTTAGGTTCCAGCAATAATACGCCAGGTAATGAGGTATGGTTTATATTCATGTCGGTCTACCTAATTGGAGTAATCGATACAGATATTGACCATACCCGCTTTTTGAAAGGCGGGCGGCCTGTTTTTCCAGTTCTTCGCTGCTAATCCAGTTCTGGCTCCATGCGATTTCTTCCGGGCAGCACACTTTTAATCCCTGGCGTTCTTCCAGAGTCTGTATGAAATTGGAGGCTTGCATCAGCGAATCATGCGTACCGGTATCCAGCCAGGCCACACCCCGCCCTAATTTCTCTACAGAGAGTTGCCCTTGGGCCAGATAAATATTGTTAATATCGGTGATTTCAAGTTCACCACGGGCCGAGGGTTTCAAATCAGAGGCCATATCGACTACCTGATTATCATAGAAATAAAGCCCGGTAACGGCGTAATTCGATTTTGGAACAGTTGGTTTTTCTTCCAGACCAGTCACCCGACCGTGTTCGTCAAATTCAGCCACACCATAGCGTTCCGGGTCTCTCACCCAATAACCAAATACTGTCGCGCCTTCGGTTCGTGCGGCGGCGCGATACAAATCTTCCTGCAATCCATGCCCGTAGAAAATGTTATCCCCCAGTATGAGGCAAGACCGATGCGAATCTATGAAATCACGCCCGATAATAAAGGCTTGTGCCAGACCTTCCGGCT
>JBPCSC010000584.1:0-5848 GCA_051007495.1 Methylococcaceae bacterium
GTGCTGGCGACTCCGACATTCACAGCTACCCTGACTCAAGGCCCCGATGCCAATCCGCTGGCATTCCCGGTACGCACGGTCAAAATTGGTTTCCTCGATGGTTCAGACGGAGATGAAGACCAAGCCCCCACCATGCAGCTTTTCAAGAACTATTACATTAACAATGATGCCAGCCACTACAGCACCAGCGACATTAGTAATCTGGGCACGGATCTGGCCAACCTCGATCTGGCCATCATATGGTTCCCGAAACAGAATTTCAGTGATGCCGACATTACGGCGATGAAAGCCTTCCTTGATAAAGGGGGGCGCTTGTATTTCAACGGGGAAAATAACAATTGGGTGCCCCAGGTCAATGCCGTCATTACCGATGCCGTGCAACGTCTGGGGGGCAGTATTGGTATACAACCCAACTCCTTTAGTGGCGGTGTGCATACCAATAGTGACAGTCTCATCGAACTGAGTCATTCACCGTTGATGTCGGGCATTACCAGCTTTCAGACGAACTTATTTGCCCCTGTCCTCGTCGATCCCGATATTTCCATTCCGGTCATGACCGATGATTCTCACCGGATCGTCATTGCCGATCAGGCACTCAGCAAGGGGCGTGTAACGGCTATAGCGGATTTGAACTGGCTGGAAAATTTGCCGACTTATCCGGGCCACATGACTTTCATGCACAACCTGGCGGTCAATTCGGCCCAGAATGTCGATTTGGTGGCCAGTGGCGGAAACCCCAATACTTCTATTCTTGGCCCTAGCAACACCGCCCCCACCATAACCGCAGGCACACCATCCGCCACGCTGATTGAAGCAGGCGGTGAGGCCAACAGTATTCCAGGCGTGAGTACGTCAAGCCTCACACTTACTTTGAGCGATGCCGATGTGGGAGATACCCCCGCTTTCGATACCGCATATCTCACCAGTCATGGCTGGACGAGTATCAGCGATGGTGCGGCTTATACCAAAACCGGTTTGTACGGTACGGCCACGCTGACAGTGGCGACTGGAGTCGTGAATTACGCGCTGGATAACACCAATGGGAATACCCAGGCATTGATGGCCGCGCAGTCGGTCACCGATACCTTTACCATTCAGGTGACCGACGGTACTGCGACTACGACGGCAGATGCCACATTTACCATTACCGGTTCCAACGATAACCCCGTCATTACCTCAAATGGGGCGGGTTCAACGGCTACGGTATCCGCTGCCGAAAACCAGACGGCAGTCACTACGGTTACCGCTGATGATATAGATGGTTATTACGCCTTGTTTGGTTCAGGGCAGAATGTCAATTTGTCTTCAGGGTATCAACCTGATCCCAACTGGGTCGTCGTGGCTTTGCCCACGGGTTCCAGTGTTACCAGCACAGTCCCTTATAATGCCGATGTACCCCAGAATGTGGTCGGTGTTTACTATGGGGCCAATACCGGGGTAAATGGATCTCAGGGAGGAATTACCGTAGGTGATAACAAGTATTTCTGGATCGCACCATCCAGTACTACGGGGGCCATTCACAGTGGTTCTTATAACTGGATTGTGGCCCAGCAATTTACCGTACCCCAGGCCGGAACCTATACCTTCAATTTCCCGGCTTCCGGCGATAACGAACTGCAGTTTTTCATTAACGGTGCGGTCAATACCGCTGATCCAGTCAAGCCCACCATTACCGGCGGGACTCAGGTGGGTCCGCTGGCCGGTAATTTTACTACCGTTTATCAGTTTACCGGAACGGCCACACTTAACGCCGTGGTGAACACCGCTTATATGGTGTTGAATGATTACGGCGGTGAAACGGCAGCGCTCATCGGTCGTTCGTCATTTCGCTCATCTCCCTTTGTGCCCACTTACACCATTACCGGTGGTGACGATCAAAGCCTGTTTACCATCGACAACAGTAGCGGGGTGCTCAGCTTCAAGACAGCCCCCGATTATGAGATACCCGGCGATGCCGACAAAAACAATAGCTATATTGTCCAGGTAACGGTGGGCGACGGTAACGGCGGAACCGACGTACAAACCCTGACCGTAAACGTCACCGATGCCAATGATGCTCCCGTAATCACTATGGGTACACAGTCTAATTCAGTAGTTGAAGCCGACGGCGGCCCAGGGGGGAGTTTGGGTGTGGCTACGGCCACCATTGCTTTGACACTGAGCGACCCTGACAGTAGTGATGCAGCGACATTTGATACGTCGTATATGGAAGAGGAGGAGGACTGGTCAACTGCGGATGGCGGCAAAACCTATACCAACAGTAGTCAATACGGCAAAGCGACACTGGATACTACGACCGGTGTACTGTCTTATGCTCTCGATAACAGTACAAGTGACACGGATATACTGGTTCAAAACCAGACGGTTCAAGATACCTTTACCGTGACGGTGACCGATGGTCATACCAGTGTGAACAAGGACGTTTCTTTTGCTGTTAACGGGGTCAACGATACTCTTACAGAAGATCAAGATGCCTGGGTGTTTAACGTCAACCAGTTGACCGGCGGAACCGGAGGCATTGCCGTCACCGCCTCGGCTTTTGATGGAGGCTGGGACTTTTACGACGGTTCAACCTGGTGGGATTTCCGGCGTATCACCAATAATGGGCCTATCAGCGATACCAATGCCCTGTTATTACCTGCCAATACCCAGATTCGTTATAACCCGCCCAAAAACCTCAATGGTACGGCTGATTTTTCCTATAAAACCTGGGATCAGGCGGCGGGTACTTCTTATTATGCCGGTAATACCACCGACAGCGGTTTTGGCAGTACTGCCAAAAACTTCTCCGTAGCCATTTCCCCAGTGAATGATGCGCCTTATGTAACCGGTTCCGATACGGTGGCGCGTTTTGACGGCGGTAACGATTACGTCAGCCTGCCGAGCAGTCACTTCGGTGGGGAGATCACTCTGGAGGCCTGGGTATATCCAGACGATGTCAATAGAACCTGGCAGCGGATTATGGAATTTGCAGGGCCTAACTATGATGCCAGCAACAATATCATCCTCGGTTTCAATTCAGGGACAGGGCAGCTTTTTTATTACGATACCGGGATAGGTTCCAACATCGTAGTACCCAGTGCCTTGACCAATCATCAGTGGGTACATGTGGCGGCTGTGCGTTCTGCTGACAAGCTCGAAATCTACGTCAATGGCCAAAGTGTGCAGACGGCTACCGCCAATGGTGCCGTTCCGGTACTTGATCGTGCTCACATGTTTATCGCCAAGAGTAACTATACCCAGGATAATTACTACGGTGGTGATATTCACGATGTCAAAGTCTGGAACCGTCCCCTGTCAAGTTCTGAAATAATGGATTCCTTCACTGGAAAACCATTGACCGGTAATGAATCGGCATTATTGGCGTATTACCCCCTGGATGGTCGTTTGACCAACCTGTCAAATAACCCGAATAAACTGGGCGATGGTACTTTGCAGAACGGGGCGTATTTTGCCCAGAATGCGGCCGCACCGGGCACAGTCTACGGCTATGAAGATGATGCATTCGTTTCTCTGGCAGGTATGGCCATACAGGATGTTGATGCCACCCATGTGAGAGTGACGCTGAGTATTCCCGCCGATCCTGGCCCCATGACGGTAGATACCACGACTGGCGTTACGATCACCGGCAGCAACAGCAGCCAGATCACCTTGCAGGGCAGTCTGGCGGGTGTCAACAAAGCACTCGATACCCTCAAGCTCACCGCTCTGCCGGCCAACTATTACGGAAATTTCAACATCAGTTACACCGTGAGCGATCTGGGAGAAACCGGGGCCGGTGGGGAACTGACGGCCACAGGTTTAAGGCCTGTAGTCATTCAATCCGTTAATGATTTACCCGTGATTACCTCTTTGGCAGGTGTAGCCGAAGCCGTTGTTACGGTAACCGAAAATACCACCACGGTGACGACCGTTCAGGCGACTGACATCGAAGATGGATCAGCACTGACCTATTCCATCAGCGGGGGTGTCGATGCGGCGTTGTTTGCAATGGATGCCACCAGCGGGGCCTTGAGTTTCAAGAATGCGCCGGATTTCGAGTCCCCAGGCAGCGCAGGCAAAAGTAATGGCTATGCGGTTCAGGTCACAGTGACTGACAAGAATGGCGGAACCGACGTACAAACCCTGACCGTCAACGTCGCCGATCTGGATGACAACACGCCGGTCATTACCTCGGTCATTACCGGCCAGGTCGATGAAAACGCCCCAACCAGCACGGTGGTTTATACCGCAACGGCGACTGATGCCGATGGCTCTGTGGCCAACAACACGGTGACCTACACCCTGAAACCTGCAACCGGCGATGCTGCACTACTCGGTATTGACCCCAACACAGGGGATGTCACCCTCAACGCCAGTGCCGACTACGAAACCCAGACCAGTTACAGCTTCACCGTCGTCGCCAGCAGTAGCACGCTGAACAGCGAGCAGGCGGTCACGGTTACGGTCAACGATCTGGACGACAACGCGCCCGTGATAACTTCCCCGGCCACGAGCCAGGTCGATGAAAATGCCGACCCCAGCACGGTGATCTACACCGTGACGGCCACCGATGCAGACATCACTGTAGCCAACAATACCGTTAGTTACAGTCTCAAGCCGGATTCCGGCGATGTGGATAGCCTCAACATTGATTCAGTCACGGGAGTCGTAACACTAAAGGCCAGTGCCGACCGTGAAATCAAGGACAGCTACAGTTTTACTGTAGTCGCCAGCAGTAGTGCTTTGAGCAGTGAGTTGCCGGTGGTGGTTAGCGTCAACGACCTGAACGATAACACGCCCGTGATGACTTCTGTGGCCACAGGCCAGGTCGATGAAAACGCCGACCCCAGCACGGTGATCTACACCGTGACGGCGACCGATGCCGATGCGACTTCGCCGAACAACACGCTGATTTACAGCCTCACGGGTGATGATGCCGGTTTGCTGAACATAGACCCGACTACCGGTGCAGTAACCCTCAAAACCAGTGCAGACTATGAAGCCAAGGCCAGTTACAGCTTTACTGTAGTGGCCAGCAGTAAAGACCTGAGCAGCGAGCAAGCCATAGTCGTCAGCGTGAATGACCTGAACGACAACACGCCCGTAATCACGTCTCCGGCTACAGGGAACGTCGATGAAAACGCACCAGCCAGCACGGTGATCTACACCGTGACGGCGACCGATGCCGATGCGACCACGCCCAACAACACGCGGGTTTACAGCCTCAAGGGTGATGATGCCGGTTTGCTGAACATAGACCCGACTACCGGCGCAGTAACCCTCAAAACCAGTGCCGACTATGAAACCAAAGCCAGTTACAGCTTTAGCGTAGTGGCCAGCAGTAAAGACCTGAGCAGCGTGCAAGCCGTAGTCGTCAGCGTGAATGATCTGAACGACAACACGCCCGTGATTACTTCTGTAGCTACAGGCCAGGTCGATGAAAACGCCGACCCCAGCACGGTGATCTACACCGTGACGGCGACCGATGCCGATGCGACTTCGCCCAACAACACGCTGGTTTACAGCCTCACGGGTGATGATGCCGGTTTGCTGAACATAGACCCGACTACTGGTAACGTCACGCTAAAAGCCAGTGCCGATCGTGAAGTCAAGGACAGCTACAGTTTTACCGTAGTCGCCAGCAGTAAAGACCTGAGCAGCGAGCAAGCCATAGTCGTCAGCGTGAATGACCTGAACGACAACGCCCCGGTCATCACCTCTCCGGCCACGGGCAGCGTCGATGAAAACGCCGACCCCAGCACTGTGATCTACATCGTGACGGCGACCGATGCCGATGCGACCACGCCCAACAACACGCGGGTTTACAGCCTCAAGGGTAGCGATGCCGGTTTGCTGAACATAGACC
>JBPCSC010000585.1:0-7108 GCA_051007495.1 Methylococcaceae bacterium
GCCAACCCCAGCCCAGCTATGATCTGATGAGCCGCCCCGGGGCCTACCGCCCGGGTGACCGTGCTCGCCGTGAAGACGACCGTTACATGTTTCTGGAAGCCCTGCTGTCGGCCCGCACACGCTTTTATCTGAGTTGGGTAGGACGCAGTGTGCGAGACGACACCCATCTGCCGCCTTCCGTACTTGTGCAACAACTGCGTGATTACCTGCACGCCGGCTGGAAGCCTGAAGCCCCCAACACTGAACTGCTGCCATTGCTGACCGTGACGCATCCCCTGCAGCCGTTCAATTCTGCATATTTCACCGAGGGTGATTCCCTGCTGTACAGTTACGCCAAAGAATGGCAGATGGATACTGGCGGCGAAACAAAACCCGACACACTAAACCCGGCAGACCTACCTGAAACGCTCACGCTGAGGATACTGCAATCCTTCGTCAACAAACCGGTACAGCATTTTTTCAATCAACGTCTAGGTGTGTTTTTTGAGGAAGACGGCCCCGGTACGGAAGATCGGGAGCAGTTCTCACTGAATAAACTGGAAGAATACAAAATAAGTGAGCAATTCATCCGCATGAGATTGCGTGATCGACACCAAAAGCAGGAGTACCCACAGTTTCTGAAAAAACAAAGCCTGAGCGGCGAACTGCCGTTAGGTGGTTTTGGCACTCTTACTCAAAAAACATTTGATAATCAGGCGGAGCGGATAATCCTGCTGAGCGATACCCTGGCTGAAACCTGGGGCGAACCGCTGGATAAACCACTGCCTGTCAGCCTGAGTGATCTGTGTTTGCCTCAAGATAAAAAAATCACGCTGGAAGACTGGCTTACCGGCCTGCGCCCACACAAAACGGAAAAAAACCACTACGCCATCATTACTTATCGTGCGGCCAAGGTTGCTGAACAGTCCATTAAATACCATTACCTGATTCGGTTGTGGGTACAACATATAGTGGCGCACGCGGCAGGGATCAAACTAAGCTCGTATCTGGTCGGTGAAGACAACATCATCACCCTGCCTCCGTCTGACGATCAAGCCTGGGCACTGGAATGCCTCAATTTAATACTGGAGGCCTGGTATGCGGGCATACAAAATCCATTACCCGTAGCCTGCAAAACCGCATTCGTCTGGTTGAAGGCGAAACTGGAAGATAAAAATAAAAAGGCACGGGAAGCGTATGAAGGAAGTGACAAGAGGATCGGAGAAAGGGACACCGATGCCTACCTCAAACGCACCTATCCCCATGCCGATGAATTATTGACCAAAGCCGTGGAAGAAAAAACCTTTAGTGAATGGGTGGACATACTCTATAAACCCCTGTTTGAAACGGTGCAGGTGATGAAAGTTAATTCACAACAGGGCGCAGATAATCAGGGTATGCAAGAGGAAACAGCAGACGTAATGGTGGAGTAGAGGCGCGTAGTCAAACGGGGACGTGCAACTGAGTCAGTACCTCCCAGGGAACAGCCAATACTTATGGTCATAATCAATCCTGCCGGCTAAAGCTGATCTTTTTTGACCGTGCCAGACTCTAATCACGCCTGACAAACCACGGCAGGAACATCCGCCTGTATTGGGCACATTTCCGATAAAACCATAATGACTATGAAAAGAAAACTGATTACCTTTGATTGGGCCATAAAAAAACTCCTGCGCAGCAAGGCCAATTTTGGCATACTGGAAGGTTTTTTAAGCGAACTCCTGAAAGATGACATCGTCATAATAGACATACTGGAAAGCGAAAGTAATCAGGAGCATTCCGACGATAAATTCAACCGGGTGGACATGAAAGTGCGGAATAGTCGACAGGAGTTGGTCATCATCGAGATTCAATATGACCGTGAACATGACTATCTGCAACGCATATTTTACGGGGTCTCAAAAGCCGCACTCGAACATCTGGAAGCCAATAAACCCTACAGCAGAATTACCAGGGTCATCTCGGTTAATATCACATATTTTGATCTGGGCAGTGGATCCGATTACATCTACCACGGCACGACCCGATTTGTCGGCATGCACGATAATGACGTACTGAAATTAAGTGACAAACAGAAAAAACTGTTCAGCAACGAGTCGGTATCCGATTCATATCCAGAATACTATTTGATCAAGGTCAACAAGTTCGACGACATAGCCAAGGATACTCTGGATGAATGGATTTATTTTTTGAAACATGAAGAAATAAAGGAAGGCTTTACCGCCAAAGGACTCAAATTACCCGAAAGCGAGCGTAAAGCGTATAGTCGATATGAAGATCGTATGCATTACCACGCCAGCATGTACCAATCTTCGTTTGTGGATGGATACTCTGACGGATTCGACGATGGATTCGACGATGGATTCAGTGACGGATTTAGCAATGGGCAAACAAAAGGCAAGGAGGAAGGATGGATAAAAGGCAAGGAAGAAGGTCGGGTTGAGGGCATTTCAGCAGCGATAAAACTACTGGCCTTGAACCTTGCTCGTGAACAGGTTCCAATAGAAGTTATAGCCAAGGTAAGCGGATTATCCCTATCGGAAATAGAGCAGTTACTGGCAGGACACGGATGAAGCATCAATCACAATAAGTCATCTTGAGGGTATCAGCCAAAACCTGATACCCACTGTCTTCAAAAAAACTCAAACAGCAACGCCCTGTACCCTACCGCCCCCCCATAGACACACCGTCCTCGCCTCCTGCAAAAATTCCAAAAAAAAACGCTATACGCGTCATGATATGACGTATGGTCGCTGTACGATGCAGCCTGTTCGGGTATGACGGCCAAAATCTAGCGTCTTACCCCCTCAGGCCCATCACGGGCAAGGCTCTGCTCAGCACCTTACGGCGGAGCGAATATCTACACACCACTGTACGAGGAACTCACAATGAATCTGCAAGCCATCAACGAATTTCTGATTGAACAAGGGTATAGACCCAACCTGGAGGATGATGGAGATATCAGCTTTAAATCAGAAGGAAAATACTACGTCGTCGGTTCAACTGAAGGGGACGAAACCTATGTCAGACTGATCGCCCCTAATATCTGGTCATTGGACTCCGAGACAGAAAGGGAGTTAGCCATTCAACACGCCAACAAATTGACCTCCCAGTTTAAAGTAGCCAAGGTATTCAGTGTGAATGATGATAAAAACATCTACGCCACCATAGAGCTTTTTTTGCCGGATCCGCAAGCCTTCATCAGGGTATTCGATCGTAGCATGAATGTCCTGAATGCAGCCGTCAGGGAGTTTTCTGATGAGATGAGAACCGCTATGGAAAAGGTAATGGAAGACACAGGCGCAGACGAAGAGTAACAGGGTATAAACCACCCAAACCCGGAGAGAAAAATGGCTCAATACCACCTGACCAGCCACTTATGGCCCAACCCAAAAGACGCTTATTTTCGGGACAGTGAATTGACCGCACAACTTCAAGACAGTTTCAGATGCGTGTCCACCAGTCTGGCCATACTCACCAACCAGAACCCGGAAACATTTGCAGGACATATAAATACCCAGGATCCTTATTCATGGTCACAGGCGTTAAAACCCTGGAACATGAAACTGGCCTATTGCCCTACCGATGTGCGCAAACTCCAATATTACATGGATGAACTGATCGCTCTGGATGATCTGTTTACCTTGAGTTATTACATCGCCTACGATCCCGGAATAATACTTGACGATCCGGATGAGGATGGGTGGGTAACCAGTTCTCATATCGTGGTACTGCATAGGGACAGGATACTGGATCCGGCCACGGGTACGAGCGTGGCGGCTGGCAAACATCACTGCAATGAGTGCCACACCAAGCGTATATTCCGGGTAATACCCAGCGACCATCCACGCGGTTTATAAGGTATGAAACAGCAACCGGTAAACCATCCAGCCGGTTCGGTCGTGGCCTCGTGCCGCAGATAAAAAAAGGGTGGTATCACTCAACTCAAGAGGTTAATCATGACTCAGAATGAAACTAAACCCCATCTTCCTGAAATGCAGACAGAATATGAAGTAGCCTCCGATCAGAAAACCAGCCTGCAAAGGATGATTGATGCGGTAAACGACTACATAAACTCGACAGGCTGGCATCCTGGAGAGCAAATACCCCGCAAGGATGGTGGCATCACCTTCGCATTGCAATTCAACATGGATAACGGCCACCTGAGAGTGTTCATGGAAGTATACGGCGACGGTGACCGCTTTGCGATATATGCCTATCCCGTCATCAGCATACCGGAAGAACATCGCCTGTCTGTGGCCCTGTACGCCACGTATGTGAATCACGCAATGTTACTGGGCAAGTTACAACTGGATATGGAAGACGGCGAATTGCGTATGTGCAATTCCATTGATGTGGACAGCAGTTTCCTGTCGCAAAACATGCTCATCGTCATGGAACGACTGACCATCATGGGCATGGATAATCACATGGAGTTCATACTGGGTATCCTCTACGGTGGCCGCAGTCCGGAAGAGGCCTACAAGGCCTATTGTGATAAACACGTCAAATAACCCAAAAACCTGAAGTACCGGGTGGAATGCAGAGGGGCATGCCACCCATGCCATGCACAGATACCAGACCAATCGCGAGGCACAAGATGAATACTCAGGACGATAGTGATTTTTATTGTCGAACCAGTTGTTGCGTCGAGGACTTCTCATTGAAACCGAAGGAGACGACATAAGTAAAGCTTATGTCTTGTTCATGGGGGACTTACATACCCGTTGGGGCAAACAGATACTGAAAGATGCGGCCCAGCATGGAATTGGCGGTATGAAGTTTGGCCGCGTGGAAGGGCATGACATGATGGAACCAGACTCAAACCATGACAAACCCCACGATCAGGCCAGTCTGGACAGTGAGAGAAAAATACTAATGGATTTAGGCCAGCACATATACCTCAACCGCCATCGCCTCACAATTAAACGCGCACAAGGGTTACGCCGACAAAAAAACAGGGATTCCCTTTTAGAGATAGATGAAGAATATGGTGACTAAACCCCAGTACCCCGATAAACCCTTATCCGCTTAGCCCATAATCAGGCGGATAGAACCGGCTTGATCAAATCGTCCCATTTCCATACCCGGTGAACCCACCGGTTTACCCGGAAAAACGGAGCAGTGCCGTCCCACTGCGTTACCTGAACATACCTTAGGATCCATGATATGAGTTACGAACAAAATGAAGATTCAGTCGCGATATCTGCATCATTAGTGGATGCGTGTCAAAAGGCAGCGGAACAAGGCATTGCCAAGGCCCAAGTTATTTTGGGCTGGTGTTATCAAAATGGAGAAGGGGGGGTTGCGGTAGATTTGCCCCTGGCTTTTAGCTGGTTTCTGAAAGGGGCGGAACAAGGCCTTGCGGAAGCCCAATTTATTGTGGGATGGAGTTATCAAAACGGCGAGGGGATTGAACCCGACCCGGGCGAGGCGGTGCATTGGTATCACCGGGCCGCCGAACAAGGCCATGCGAGTGGGCAATGCCAGTTGGGTGTGTGTTACATGAATGGCGAGGGCGTTGCCAAAGACCCGGCCCAGGCTTTTGGCTGGTTTCTAAAGGCAGCAGAACAAGGCGATGTGGAAGGGCAATATCACCTGGGTTGGTGTTACAACAAGGGCGTAGGGGTTGAGAGAAATCCCGCACAAGCTGCTCTATGGATACGCCAGGCCGCAGAACAAGGCCATGCGGGAGGTCAATATCACTTAGGCATGTGTTACGCAGAGGGCATAGGGCTTGAGCAAAATGCCACCCAGGCCGTGTACTGGTTTCGCCTCGCGGTGGAACAGGAAAATGCCCAGGCTCAATACAGTTTGGGGTGGTGTTACGGTAACGGAATAGGGCTTGAACAAGATTTCGCCCAGTCTGTAATCTGGTATTACAAGGCAGCGGAACAGGGATTGGCCGAGGCACAGGATGGTCTGGGCGTTTATTACATGAGCGGCTTAGGGCTTGTGGAAAACCCAGCGCAAGCCGCACACTGGCTACTCAAGGCCGCACAACAAGGCCATGCCGGTGGGCAATATCACTTGGGCCTGTGTTACGCCAACGGCATAGGGATGGCTGTAGCCCCCGACCTGGCCGCCCATTGGTATCGCCTGGCCGCAGAACAAAACCACGCCATGGCGCAAAATAGTTTGGGCGATTGTTACCGAAACGGCGCAGGGGTGGCGCAAGATCACACCCAGGCCGCACGCTGGTACCGCCAGGCTGCGGAACAAGGATTGGCCAAGGGGCAATATCACCTGGGCCTGTGTTACACGAGTGGATTAGGGGTGGAAAAAGACCCCACGCAAGCCGTGCACTGGTACCGCGAGGCCGCAAAACAAGGCGAAGCGAAGGCGCAAAATCATCTGGGAGAGTGCTACAGGGCAGGCATTGGAATAGCCAAAAATCCCGAGCAAGCCGCACGCTGGTACCGCGAAGCCGCAGAACAGGGCGATGCCAGCGGGCAATGCAACCTGGGCATGTGTTACGGCCACGGCGCGGGGGTTGAGTTGAATCACTCGATAGCCATCCACTGGTTCCGCACAGCAGCGGATCAAGGTCACGCCAAAGGGCAATACAACCTGGGATGGAGTTACGAAAATGGCGCAGGGGTGCAGGAAGATCCACAGCAGGCCGCCCACTGGTACCGCCTGGCCGCAGAACAAGGCGATGCGAGTGCCCAATGCAATTTAGGTGTGTGTTACCGGTTTGGAAAAGGAGTGGAGGAAGATCCCGCTCAAGCCGTGCACTGGTACCGCAAAGCAGCGGAACAAGGCGATGCCGACGCGCAATTCAACATAGGCTGGTGTTATGAAAACGGTGAAGGCGTGACCAGAAACCAGGAACAAGCCAAAATCTGGTACAGAAAAGCAGCCAAACAAGGCCACGCCGAAGCGAGTATGAAAACCCGGTCACTGAAATAGAAGGATTTCGCGGGGAGGCAGGTACTCCCCATTGTCCAGACCAAAAACGGGCTAAATTAACGTGAGTTCGGGATAAGAGAATCGTAAAAAAGCCTCTTCCCAAGTGATGCTGCGCAGATTTTTCTACTGTAGGTGCGAATTCATTCGCACCTACATTGTTTGGGAGTGAAACGGGAGTAACCTGAATTCGCGATAAGGCGTAGGAGCGGGCCATGCC
>JBPCSC010000586.1:0-1299 GCA_051007495.1 Methylococcaceae bacterium
GACTCCGCCCGTAGATCAGGCGGAGCCAAAACCCGGAGTACGGCCTAAACTGGATGGCTCAGACAGACGGCCCGCTGCGATCACGGCAATGCCTGCCCCATTGGAAACTCAGGCAAAACCTGAGTCCAGTCGTGCGGGCTGGAGTTGCCGGGCCGTCAAGGATCACCCCGAGCAAAACTGGGACTGCACCGCATCCGCAGCCACCACCAAGGGTTCGTTCGTGCGTTCAACGGCGGCCATTACAGTGACAAACGAAGACTGGACTCGCTCCGGCACGTTGCAGTCCGAGGATGAGATCCGCTTTCGCGCCATGGCTGAGGCTTTGCCTATCAACCCTTGGGCGGGGGCTTGTGTAGGGCCACGCAGTAAACGCCCTCTGGACGAATTTGTGCTGAGTGCCGAAGAAAAGAGTCTGCGTGAACGATCGCCGCTGCATATCTACTCGAACCATGCCGAGACCCAGGAAAATGGAATATCAACCTTCACCGGTGATGCCGAGTTAATACGAGCCGACCAACACCTCTGGGCTGATTTCGTCAGCCACAACCATACCAGCAACACGGTTGATGCGCGTGGTGGGGTTTTATATCAGGAGCAAGGCTTGTCGCTCGCATCAGACAGTGCCTTTCTGGACATGGAAACCAACCGGCATGTGTTCGGCAACACCCAGTTCATACTCGAAGGCACGCCGGCGCGGGGAACCTCCCGCGAAACCCGCTTCGACAGTGCGGATGTGTCCCGTTACGAGAATTTCACCTACACGTCCTGTCCTCCCGGCAACCACGACTGGATGCTGCATGCCGGATCGGTACGCATAGACAAAGCCAGTGGGCGTGGAGCAGCCCGTAATGCCTGGTTTGAGTTTAAGGGGGTTCCGCTGTTTTATTCCCCTTACCTGAGTTTTCCCACCGACGACCGGCGGCAAAGCGGTTTGCTGAATCCCACCTTCGGCACCACCAAGGTGGGCGGGTTTGATTTCATGTTGCCTTATTATTTTAATCTGGCCCCGAATTACGACATGACCTTCTCGCCACGATTGTTAAGTCGCCGGGGGTTGGTACTGCGGGATGAGTTTCGTTATCTGACACAATACGGACAGGGGCGACTATTGGCCGAAGTATTACCCGATGATGCCATACGGCAGGAAAACCGAGGCCAGGTGGGTTGGCTAAACGATACTCAAATGGGCGGCAATTTAAAAACCCATATCGACGGGAACTACGTATCCGATAACCGGTATCTCAATGATCTGGGTAATCCGCTTAATATCGTGGATTATCGTTATGTACGCAGTAATGC
>JBPCSC010000587.1:0-16531 GCA_051007495.1 Methylococcaceae bacterium
CAGATTCCGAAACTGGCTACAGATGATCTGGTCGCACTGACCACCTCGCAATGGCAGGGTATAACCAATTTCGCTGCGCTAAGGGCCTTCACATCTGATCAATTGGGAAAAATGACATCAGATACTTTGAGAGCACTGACTACTGACCAGTGGCTTTTCTTTACCCCTGCTCAATTGCAGGGCATAACTTCGGATAAATTTGGTGGCTGGACTACCGATGTGATAATGACTCACACATCCAACAGAAAGACACCGCTTGTCCTCGACCTGAACGGTGATGGCATCAAGACTCAGAGCGTGGACAAGGGTGTGGTGTTTGACCTGGCGGCTACCGGTACTCCGGTGCAGGCGGGTTGGGTATCACGGCAGGATGGTTTCCTGGTGCGTGATCTGAACGGGGATCGCAAGATCAACGACGGTAGCGAGTTGTTCGGTCAAGGCACTACTTTGGCCAATGGGCAGAAGGCTAAGGACGGTTATGAAGCACTGGCTGAACTGGATGCCAACAAGGACGGGGTGATTGATGCGAAAGATCCTGGCTTCGCTACCTTGAAGGTGTGGCAGGACAAGAACTCTGACGGTGTGTCCCAGCAAAAGGAAATCAAGCCGCTCAGTGCTTATGGCATCACCCGCCTGGATGTCACCCCTGAAGTCACCCAGATTGTGGACAAGGGCAACTTGATCGGTCTGGTATCGAAATACGACACCAAAGCCGGCAACACCCTGGACATGGCTGACGTATGGTTCGAGACTCGTCCGGCCGATACGCTCCGCAGCAATGTCGCCAACCTGGCCAACACGCTAACGACCTACCAGGCCGCTGCGGTGGAACAGGCTGCCGGTTACGCTTCGGGTGGTTTCGACCTGGCTGACAAACTGTCGGTAGTCGACAAACACGACAGCGTGGGTACGGTGGTTAATGATCTGGTGGATAACCTCAAGCACTACAACGCGAATGGTATCCCCATGAACCACACCACAGTGATGACCGCCGTCAAGCCGTTGAATGGTGCCGATGCCCTCCTGTCCGACAAGAAGGACAAGGGTGGTATTCTCGGTAGCACCAACAGCTAAGCCATAACGGTTCACCACTGCCAGTGAACGAATGGCGGCAGGTTCCTGGAACCTGCCGCCATTTTTTTTGGCGAAGAGTCCCTTTTTTCTTGATGAGTAACTCGATGTGTTTGCCCATTCCGCTGTACAGTGCCTAACGGCCATAGCCCAACATCATGGTATCCCGACCCTACCGGAACGACTGATCCATGATTACGTACTTGAAACTGAAGAACCCACCACACGCCTGCTGATTCGCATGGCTACGGATTTAGGGCTTAAAGCCCAGTCCAAAAGCCTGCACTGGGCCGATCTGGCAAGGCTGGAGGGCGTCTTTCCGTTGATGGCCCGATATACCGACGGCAAAACCGTACTGATTGCCGGCATACACAGTACTGAAGACCAAAGCGCGTTTCAGGTGGCGGTGCTGGATCCGCTGGAAAATGCCTCTGAAGTGCGCCTGATGGATGAGTCCGGTTTTTGTCAGAACTGGCCAGGCGAAATCATTTTCATCAAACGGCGTTACGCACTGAGTGACGAAAACCAGCCCTTTGGTTTGCGCTGGTTCATACCCGAAATTCTGAAACAGGGCGAAGCCTTCCGAGACATCGCCATCTCCGCCGGTGCGCTGCATTTTCTGGGTTTGGCTTCGCCCATATTTACCCAGTTGGTCATAGACAAAGTGCTGACGCATGAGAGTTATTCAACCCTCTACGTACTGGTCATCGGCATCATCATCGCCTTGTTGTTTGAAGGCGCGTTCACCTATCTGCGTCAGTATCTGCTGCTGATTGCCACCAACAAAATCGACATCCGTCTGGCCCGGCGGACGTTTTCCCACCTGTTGTCTTTGCCTATTGAATACTTTGAAAGCACCACGGCAGGGGTCACCATCCAGCATATCCAGCAGATGCAGGGCATACGCGGGTTTCTCACGGGGCAACTGTTTTTTACGGTGCTCGAAGCCACCGCGCTGTTTGTGTTCATCCCGCTGCTGTTTCTGTATTCGGTAAAACTAACCGGTGTGGTGCTGGGCGTTTCAGCCTTGATGGCCGGGGTGGTGATCATTTTGATCAAGCCATTTCAGAACCGATTGTCCGCGCTTTATTCGGCAGAAGGTTTGCGGCAATCCATGCTGGTGGAAGCGATACAAGGCATACGCACCGTCAAAGCCATGGCGATGGAACCCAAGCAACGCAAACTCTGGGAACAACGCTCGGCCAATGCCGTGACCATGCACTTTAGTGTCAGCAAGATGTCTCTGGTAGCCGTAGTGGTGACACACTTCCTGGAAAAATTCATGACCGTCGCCATCATCACGCTGGGGGCCACCGACGTGTTCAGTCACGACATGTCAGTCGGTACCTTAATCGCCTTTCAAATGCTGTCAGGTCGCGTGGTCGGGCCTTTGGTGGCCATCGTTGGTCTGGTCAATCAATACCAGCAAACCGCATTGGGCGTGAAAATGCTGGGCAACATCATGAACCGCGCCCCGGAACGGCGAGCATCCGGCGGTTTGCGTCCTCATCTTCAGGGGCGAATTGACGTGGAAGGCGTCACCTTTCGTTACCCTGGCTCCACCACACCGGCTTTGGATCAGGTGAGCTTCGACATTCCACCCGGCAGCATGGTGGGCATCGTAGGCCGCAGTGGTTCCGGCAAAACCACCCTGACCAAACTCATACAAAGCATGTACCCGGTGCAGGAAGGCATCATCCGTTTCGATGGTGTCGACATGCGTGAAATTGACCTCGCCCACCTGCGGCAAAGCATAGGCGTAGTGTTGCAGGAAAATTTCATGTTCCGGGGCACCATCCGTGACAACATCGCCGTCACCAAATCGGATGCCACCTTTGAGGAAATCGTAGAAGCCGCACAAACGGCTGGAGCCGATGAATTCATCGAGCGATTACCCCAAGGCTACGATACCCCTCTGGAAGAAAATGCCTCCAACCTGTCTGGTGGTCAGCGGCAACGCCTGGCCATTGCCCGAGCCATTTTGCCTCAGCCGCGCATACTGATTCTGGACGAAGCCGCCAGCGCACTCGACCCGGACAGCGAAGCCATTTTCATGCAGAACCTCTCGCGCATTGCCAAAGACAAAACCGTGGTCATCATCAGCCATAGGCTGTCCACCCTGGTCAATTCCGACAAGATTCTGGTGTTTGAACGTGGAGAAATGATTGATTCCGGTCGACATCAGGAGTTGTTGTCCCGTTGTGAAAGTTATGCCCACCTGTGGCGTCAGCAAACCAGTTACTTATGAAAACCAGACCAACCCCCCATAAAGAGGCGCTGGCCTTTTTGCCGGATGCCGAGGAAATCGAACGCACACCGATCAACTCCGGCATACCCATTACGATGTATGTCTTACTGGCTTTATTTGTGAGCCTGTTGATCTGGGCCTCCGTATCGGAGATAGACCAGGTCGTCACCGCTCGCGGTCGCTTGGTAACCCCCTTGCCCAACATCGTTCTGCAACCCTTCGAGACCGCCCGCATCATGAGTTTGCCGGTACGCATGGGGCAAATCGTCAGTAAAGGTCAAACATTGGCCACCCTGGATCCCACCATAGTTACCGCCGATTTAGCCCAGCTTAAAGACAGACTGAACAGCATGGACGCGCAAATGAGACGACTGGAATCAGAGCGACATGGAACCCATTTTGAGAGCGGCCAAAACGAAGACGACATCTTGCAAGCCAGTCTCGATCAGGAACGACGCGGCCATTACCGGGCCAGGCTGCAAAGCCTGGAAGAAACGATTGGTCGGTTGCAGGCGGCCATCAACACCAACCGTCAAGACATCGCCTCACTGGAAACCTGGGTGAAATCGCTGCACGAAATTGAAAGCATGAACAGCGAACTGTATGACCGCAAATATCAAACCCGTCAGTTGATGCTGGAAAGCCGCGAGAAGCGGATTTCGGTTGAGCGTGATTTGGTCGTCGCTCGCAATCACGAGGTGGAACTAAGGCGTGACCTGGCCGCTGCTGAAGCCGACAAAAAGGCGTTTACGCAGGAATGGAAACAAAAAACACTGGAAGAATTGGTGGAAACCCGCCGTGAGCGTGATTCTCTGGCCGAACAAATACACAAGGCCGAGTTGCGTAATCGTTTGATCAATTTGGAGGCCCCTGAGGATGGGGTGGTGCTGGAAATCGCCAAGCTGTCGCCGGGTTCCATAGTGCGAGAGGCAGAAGCATTCATCACGCTGGTGCCATTGGCTGCCACCCTGGAAGCCGAAGTGCAAATCGACACGGCAGATATCGGGCGGATTAAAGTGGGAGATCCGGTGCGGGTGAAGATTGACGCCTACCCCTTTCAAAAACACGGCATACTGACCGGTCAACTGGCCAAACTGAGCCAGGATTCATTCGTCAAGGAATCCCAGGATCAGCAGGCCAGTGCGTATTATCTGGGGCGGGTAGATTTAGGCCCCATAGTATTCCGTAACCTCGACAAACCGGCCCGGTTAATACCCGGTATGTCCATGACGGCGGAAATCAAAATAGGCAAACGAACGGTGATGTCCTATTTCCTCTATCCCATGATTAAAGCATTCGACGAAGCCGGACGGGAACCTTAAACATTCTTTAAGCCCCGCAGCCATTGCGCCCTAAACCGAAACGGATAATCTCGGCAAAATCACACGCCTTCAGGCTGGCCCCTCCCACCAAAGCCCCGTCTACATCGGGGATATTCATAATGTCGGCAATATTGTCGGGTTTGACATTTCCACCGTACAGGATGCGTAGGGTGGAAGCGACCTGCTCGCCGTATAAATCCATGATGAGGTTACGCATAAAATCGTGTACCTCGCTGATTTGCTGAATCGTGGCGGGTTGTGCGCCCTCCCCCACCGCCCAGACCGGTTCATACGCAATGATGACTTCACTGGCTATGCGCGGTGACACGGACTCCATCGCCATACGGATTTGCCTGTCCAGCAGCTTGAAGGTTTGATGGGTGTCTCTGGCCTCACGGTTTTCACCACAACACAAGATGATTTGCAGGCCGTGAGCCAAACAGGCCTGCACTTTTTTCTGTATGGATTCATCGCTCTCCCCGGCCCGCTCCCTCAATTCGGTTTCCATAAACCGGGACAAACCGATCAATACCTCCTCATGTTCTTCAGTGGACAAATGTTCGACTGCGGCCAATACCAGAGGGTCTACATCTTTTTTAGTGCGTAATAACTCCACTTCCTGCAATAGAAAATCCCGGGTCAGGCGACGGGCCACACTGGAACCGAATCCAAAATACTTACCCAGGTTGGTTCTGCGATCAGAATGTCCGATGATCACCCTGTCCACGCCTATGGAGGCCAGCATTTCTGAAGATATTTCCCCGGTAAACGCCCCTTTGGATTCAAAAAAAGTATCTTGCGCCAGGAGGAATACATTGCGGCCCAGGCCATATTCAGAGCGCAGAAAATCGGGTTTGATGTAATCGGCCAGAGTCGACAATCCGGTAAACGGCGGGGCGAAGCCGATTTCCACATCCCTGATATCCCGACATAAATCAAATATCCGTGCCGCCAAAGCCACGCCGGAACGGGGAATCATGTTCATTTTCCAGTTACCCGCCAGAAACGGACGAATAGCCCCTGGATCACCGGGTTCGGCCGGAATTTTATGCCATTGATTGGCTATGCGCTGGCGATAATAGGTTCTGGGTGCTTTTGTGCTCATGATAAATGCCTCGGGCAATTGAATGTAAGCAGTGGTAGATCAGGGGTTAGTCCATGACCGCTTCCTGTTTTAATACTCAACAAACTTTGTGTCAAAAAATGATGCCTGTCTTGACGTTTAATTCAAGGCAGGCAGGGTTTGGAGTTATATACTCAAAATACAAGGTATGTTGAGCATAAATGAAATAGAATGGATCATTCCAATAAGTACGACGGCTGTTACCTGGTACGGCGTTGACTAAGGCATCTGCTGCTTATTACGCTCCGCCCAACCCCGTATGACCACATAGAATACCGGGGTCAGAATCAAACCAAACAGCGTCACGCCTATCATGCCGCTGAATACTGCCGTTCCGAGTAGTCGGCGTGATTCGGCCCCGGCCCCGGTGGAAGCGACCAAAGGGAATACACCCATAATAAAAGCCAGAGATGTCATGAGTATGGGCCGCAAACGCAAACGGGCGGCTTCTACTGCGGCATCAACGCAGTTCTGGCCCTCAAACTGCCGGTGACGGGCAAACTCAACAATTAGAATGGCATTCTTGCTGGCCAGGCCCACCAATACAATAAAACCCACTTGACTGAATATGTTGTTTTCCATGCCGGCCACCCATAAACCCGACATGGCACTGAGCAGGCACATGGGTACTATTAACAGTATGGCCAAAGGCAGCATCCAGCTTTCATACTGCGCTGCCAGCGCAAGATAAACAAATATCACACTGAGCGGGAAGATAATCACTGCCGTATTACCGGCCAGTATCTGCTGCAAGCTGAGTTCTGTCCATTCATACCCAAACGCTCTGGGCAATTCATTGCCCAGCAGAGTATTCAGCGTGGTGATGGCCTGCCCTGAGGCCATTCCGGGCGGAAGTATTCCGTTGATTTCAACTGCGGGATAAAGATTGTAATGGTTGATCCGATCCGGCCCCTGGGTTTCACGCACGTCCACCAGGGTTCCCATAGGTACCATATCACCGTGCTGGTTTCGGGTTTTAAGCCGGGCTATATCTGTTGGCTCGGCACGATAAGGGGCATCGGCCTGAGCCATAACCTGATAAGTACGTCCGAGGATATTGAAATCATTGACATAGAGGGAACCGAGGTAGATTTGCAGGGTATCGAAAATATCAGACAGGGCTATTTGCATGGATTTGGCCAGCGTACGGTCTACATCCAGTTGTAATTGCGGAACCCCGGCCCTGAACGTAGTAAACGCCCGTCCTGCGGTAGCCGTCTGGTTGGCTTTGTTGATTATGTCTGATGCCGCTTTTTCAAGCTCCATGATTCCGGCATTCGATCGATCCTGTATAAATAACTTATACCCCCCAACCGAACTCAAACCCCGCACTGGCGGCGGTGCAAATACAGCGATATAAGCCCCCTCTACCTGACTCAGACGTTTTTGCAAATTCATCAACACCGCATCGGCATGGAGTTCAGGATGTCCGGCCCGCTCTTCAAAGGAGGTGAGGCGCGCAAACAAAGTGCCCGCATTGGACTGAGAACCAAACGAGAGTATGGAAAACCCGGTATACGCATTGACGAATTTAACCCCAGGCACTTCAAGCGCGATTCGGGATGCCTGATTCACCACTGCCTCGGTACGCTGATACGAGGCGGCGTCCGGTAACTGGGCATACAGTATGAGATACCCCTGATCCTGTTGCGGTATAAACCCGGTAGGAACCGTTTGAAAGGCGAACAGGTTAAGCCCATTAAGCAGGGTATACAGCACCAGTACCACCGCACTGAAACGAATACAGCGCGTCACCCAGGCACTATAAACCCGACTGCCTGCCGTATAGACCCGGTTAAACCCACGAAACAGCCCGCCCAGTACACCATCCAGTATTCGGGTGAATATATCCTTGCGTTGGTCATGGGCGCGATCCAGCATTAAGGCACACAAGGCCGGACTTAACTTAAGCGAGTTAAACGCCGAGATGACCGTGGAGACGGAGATAGTCAAGGCAAACTGCCGGTAAAATGCCCCTGATACACCAGTAATAAACGCTGTGGGTACAAACACCGCCACCAACACCAAAGCCGTTGCGATAATAGGGCCGGTTACTTCACTCATGGCTTTGCGGGTGGCGGTTTTGGCATCAAGGCCTGAAGCGATGTTACGCTCCACGTTTTCAACCACCACGATGGCATCATCCACCACAATACCTATCGCCAATACCATGCCGAATAGCGATAAGGTATTAAGCGATAAACCCAGCGAAGACAAAGCCGCAAACGTACCAATCAAGGAAACCGGAACCGCCAGCAGCGGAATAAGCGTGGCCCGCCAGTTTTGCAAAAACAGCAAAACCACCAACACGACCAGCACTATGGCTTCGAGTAAAGTCCCAACCACGGCTTCTATGGATTTCTCGATAAACACTACCGTGTCGTACACCAGCACATAATCCAGGTCTTCAGGAAACCCCTGCTTGAGGGTTTCCATGGCCTGAACCACGGCTTTTTTTGTCTCTATGGCATTGGTTCCTGGCAACTGGAACAAGGCCAGTCCTACGGTTTGCTGCCCGTTCAGCTTGAGTTGGGTGGCGTAGTCTCGGGCACCCAGTTCAATACGGGCGACATCTTTGAGGCGGGTCAACTGACCGTTGGAACCGGTCTTGATGATGATCTCGGAAAATTGCTCAGGGGTTTGTAGACGCCCCATGGTCGACACCGACAACTGGAATTCAACCTCGTCGGTCGAGGGTGCCTGGCCGATTACCCCGGCGGCAACCTGTACGTTTTGTTCGCGGATGGCTTTCACGACATCGCTGGCCGTCAGATCACGGGCGGCCACCTGGTTGGGATCCAGCCAGATGCGCATGCTGTATTCGCGGTTGCCGAAAACGGTGATATCCCCCACACCCGGCAAACGTGCCAAGGCATCACGGATATGCAACTGGGCATAATTGCTGAGATAAACGCTGTCGTAGCGTCCGTTCGGTGAAATCAGGTTGACTACCAGGCTTAAGTCAGGACTGCGTTTGCGGATGCTGACACCCTGTCGGCGGACTTCCTCCGGCAAGCGGGGTTCGGCCAGAGACACCCGGTTTTGTACCTGAATCTGCGCGTCATCCAGGCGAGTGCCGGGTTTGAAGGTGACGCTTAATTGCATGATGCCGTCGTTACCGGACTGGGAAGACATATACAGCATGTTCTCCACTCCATTCACTTCCTGCTCTATGGGTGTGGCCACGGTTTCAGCCAGGACAGTCGCGTTGGCACCTGGATACACGGCCCTGACGCTGATGCTGGGCGGGACGATTTCAGGGTATTGGGCTATGGGCAAATTGAACAACGACAGCGTGCCAACCAGTACAATCAAAATGGATAATACCGAGGCAAAAACGGGCCTGTCGATAAAAAAGAAGGGAATCTGTCTCATGTTGGGTTCAACCGGATGCGGATGTTTCTAGGCGTTCAGGTTTGACGGGCAGGCCAGGACGGATTTTCTGTATGCCCTCGCTGATGACCCACTCTCCAGCGGTCAGTCCTTCCAGCACGACTCGCTCGGATCCATGTTTGTTGCCCGGTTTGATTTTGCGATATTCCACTGAATCATCCGGCTTCAATACCCAAACGTAGCGTTGATCCTGATCCACACTGATGGCTCGCTCGGGCAACAACACGGCAGCATGGGCCGGGTTGCCGGAAATTCTGACCCTGGCGAAAAATCCTGGGGTCAGGATGTCAGAGGGATTGGGGAAAATCCCCCGCACCTTGAGTGAGCCAGTCGCGGCATCCAGCCTGGGTTCGCTGTAATCAATGTGGCCTTGATGCGGAAAGCCTGTTTCATCAATCAGAGCCAGTTCTGCCGACACTGGTTTTGCACGCCCTGCCCCTTTCAAGCCTGATTCAGCCATGCGCCGATAACGCAGAATCGCTCGCTCGTCCGCATCCAGATACACATATACCGGGTCGGTCGACACGATGACCGTAAGCAAGGTGTCGTCATTTTTGACCAGGTTGCCGACGGTGATGAGTTCACGGCTGATACGCCCGCTGATGGGGGCTTTGATTTCAGTGAACTGTAAATCAAGTTTAGCCAGTTGCACGGCCGCCGCCGCCGTACCCACCGCCGCTTTGGCTTCTTTTACCGCCTGGTCACGAGTGTCAAATTCCTCAACGGACATGGCCTTGGCCAATACCAGAGGTTTTGCCCGCTTGAGGTCGCTTTCAGCCAGTTCAAGCCGGGTGAGGACTCGCTGGTGTTCACTCTCGACCCGAACCAGTGCAGCCTGATAAGGGCGCGGGTCAATCACAAACAGCAAGTCTCCTTTTCTAACCCTCTCCCCGGCCTTGAAATTAACCTGAGACAGATACCCATTAACTCTGGATTTGACGGCCACGGTTTCTACAGGCTCAATCCGGCCGGTGTATTCGTCCCAGTCGGTGATGTGATCCTGGCGGGCTTGAATGGCTTTGACCAAGGGTGGAGGAAGAACCGGAGGAGCCGTCTGTGTGCCATTGGAGCCTTTGCAGGCGGGTAGTAGCAGGGAAATCAAAACAGCAAAAAAAACAGCTACGTGCATGGTAGTTACGCAAAAATTTAGGGTGGATAATTTTTTTTGACTATACCACAGGCGACGGATTGCCTAGGCAACAGGCACGGAATTTCACATTGGTCACGAACACGCTGCGGTGGGTAGCGGTGCCTGGGTATACCAAAAAGGAACGGGGGCGGGGATAATGCCCGGGCGACCGGTCGCCCCCGGTTGTTTAGCCGTTCTTCCCGTTCACCTAAAAACACCCCACCCATCGTTATGGTTTCAGACTCCGCCCCCAACTTCACTACTGCTCCGCTTCCGCCCACTAAAACCGAGACCCAACTGGCTCTGGAAAAGCTGAAAATCTGGGTGCAATCACAAATCATAGGCCAGGAGGTGCTGGTGGAGCGTATGCTGATTGCCTTGCTGGCAGATGGCCATATTCTGGTGGAAGGCGCACCGGGCCTGGCCAAGACCCGCGCCATCAATGTGCTCAGCCGAGGTATTGAGGCCGATTTTCACCGCATTCAGTTCACGCCTGATCTGTTGCCGGCCGACCTGACCGGTACGGACATTTACCGGCCTCAAGACGGCAGCTTCCAGTTTCAACCCGGCCCGCTGTTTCATAATCTGGTATTGGCCGATGAAATCAACCGCTCCCCGGCCAAAGTGCAATCGGCCTTGCTGGAAGCCATGGCCGAGCGGCAAATCACGGTCGGGCGACACACCTACCCGCTGCCCCCGTTGTTTATGGTGATGGCCACGCAAAATCCTCTGGAACATGAAGGCACATACCCATTGCCCGAGGCACAACTCGACCGATTCATGTTGTTCGTGCGTATTGGTTATCCAGAACCCCACCACGAGCGAGCGATACTCAAACTGGCCCGGGACGAAGCCCGTAACCCTGCCGTCAGCACCTTCAAACCCATAGACCAGGCCACATTGTTTGCAGCCCGCCGGGAAACCAGCACGCTGTACATGGCGGATGCGCTGGAGGAATATCTGGTGCAGTTGATTTTGGCTACCCGCAATCCTGCGGCGTACAGCGCAGACCTGGCTCACTGGCTACAGTATGGTGCCAGCCCCAGAGCCACCATTGCCCTGGATAGAACCAGTCGCGCCCATGCCTGGTTGGCGGGGCGGAATTTCGTGTCTCCGGAAGATATACAAAGCCTGGCGGCGGATATCCTCAGGCATCGCCTGATTTTAAGTTACGAAGCCGAAGCAGAAGGCATTACTACCGATCACTGCATACAGGAACTGCTGCGCCGGGTTGCAGTACCTTAAGTAAAGGCGCGTGGCTTTAAGGGCCTGGATCAGCCCAGCGTCTGTATGGACCCTATGATGCCGTTAAGCGGCAATACTCGGGCGGCAGCCCCGATACGTATGGCTTCTTTAGGCATGCCAAACACGACACAAGAGGCTTCGTCCTGAGCAATGGTGTCAGCACCTGCCTCGCGCATTTCTTTCAAACCCAGAGCACCGTCGCTGCCCATGCCGGTCATGATGATGCCGAGCGCATTGGCTCCAGCGTGATGGGCCGCCGAGCGAAACAGCACATCCACCGAAGGCCGGTGGCGGTTAACCAAAGGGCCATCGATTACTTCTGACCAGTATTCTGCTCCACTGCGGCGGATACGCAGGTGTTGATTGCCCGGCGCAATCAAGGCAAGACCGGGCAGGATGCGGTCGCCATGGGCGGCCTCACGCACATCAATAGCACACAAACCATTCAGGCGATTGGCAAACAAGGCGGTAAATTTTTCCGGCATGTGTTGCACGATGGCAATGCCGGGCACAGTGCGGGGTAATTGGGTGAGTATGAGTTCCAGTGCCTGAGTACCGCCGGTCGATGTACCGATCACCACTATGGTTTCACTCGTCTTGAGCATGGCGGATGCCGACCGGGTTATTATGGAACCACGGGGAATTGATTCCCGGGTATTTCGCGTGTCTTCGGCCAGTTTTCGCAGGTGCTGCACATTAGCCAGTGCTGCGGTTTTAACGGCATCAATAAATTCAATACTCGACTCTTCCAGAAAACTTTTCAAACCCAGCTTGGGTTTGGTTAATATCGCCACAGCACCTGAACTCAAAGCCTGCAGGGTGGTTGCCGCGCCGTGCTCGGTGAGGGTGGAACAAATAATAACCGGTGTAGGGTGTTCCGCCATTATCTTTTTAAGAAAGGTAATGCCATCCATACGCGGCATTTCAATATCCAGAACGATCACATCAGGCCATTCCTTCTCCATGTGCTGCATGGCAAATAAAGGGTCGGATACGGCCCCCATAACCCGGATGGCCGGGTCTTCTTCCAGAATCCTGGACACTACCTGACGGGTTACGGCCGAGTCGTCAACTATAAGTACGCTGATCTGTTTTTTCATGGCTTGTAGAGGTATTGGATCGGGTTTCCGCTCCCGAAGGCGGGTTTTACCAGAGCGGAAGTTGGACAACCCGGGAACATGGCTTTAAACATCAAACATCCTGGCCCCTGGATTAAAATAAAAAACGGGCATAAAATTAAACCCTGGCCAGCCTTGACATTAAACTGTCCAGGTGCGGGTTATATTATTTGTGCCGGCTGGCTTTGGGTGCATCATTATACCCATGGATAAGTATTTCTGCCCTACCCTGCGCCCTGACAGGCAGTGCGTACACCCTTAGGATCAACACCCATCTTCAATCGCAAAAGTGCATAGGGTATCCTTGCCCATCTTCCCTATATCCTTTCTTCTCATGGAGTTTTATTCATCATGACCACCCAAACTTTTCCCTCCCACCACGGCAAGCGTCATCAGGCCGAACATCTGTTCAAAGGGCCTATCGCTGAAGAATATGCCATGTTGCAGAAGATTTGCCCGGCCGCAGCGACTATGAGTCGGCAAGTGGGTGAATTGGTTAATCGCTTGCCAGCCTCGGCGGATGGCCCACTGCGTGTACTGGAAATTGGTTGCGGAACCGGCATTACCACGCTCAATCTGCTGGCACGTCCGGATGTAGACATTACCTCAGTCGACAACGCACCCGCCATGTTGCATCAGGCCCGGCATTATTTGGCGGATTACCTGACCTGGCAGCGCGTACAACTGATAGAAAACGATGCCTTGTCGTTTCTCAGCCAACAAGCGGATAACAGCGTAGAGGTAGTGGCCAGTGCTTATACCTTGCACAATTTTCTAAACCCCTACCGGGACTTGGTACTGGCTGAAATTTTAAGAGTATTAAAGCCGGGGGGCCTGTTCATCAACGGCGATCGTTATGCTCTGGATGACAGCTTGATGCACCTGCACACCATACAGGAAGAAGCCCGCCATTATTTCAAAACCTTCACCGCCATGAACCGGGCCGATTTACTGGAGCACTGGATCATCCATTTATTCAGCGATGAATCACCTGATCACATCATGCGACTTAATACTGCGTTGACGACGATGGAAGACTTAGGCTTTGATCGGATTCAAGTACATTATCGAGAGGGCGTGAATACCTTGGTATCTGCCACTAAACCGGATTATTAATCATGGCCAGAGAGAACAAAACCGTTTACCGGTGTCGGGAATGTGGCCATGCCCAGAACAAGTGGGCCGGTCGCTGTCCGGGTTGTGAGTCCTGGAATACATTGACAGAGGAACTGGCAGCACCTGCTGCAAGCCCCCGTCACTCGGGATACGCCGGGGCAGCGCGCGCCCAATCACAGCCGGTGCTACTGGCCGAAGTCGAGGCTGAAGCACTCAGCCGCACCCCAACCGGATTGGCCGAGGTGGATCGGGTGCTGGGCGGGGGCATGGTGACGGGTTCAGCCATTTTGATTGGCGGCGATCCGGGCATAGGCAAATCGACCTTGTTGCTCCAGCTTTTGGCAGGCCTGGGTGGGAGCAAAACCGGTGCACTCTACATCACCGGCGAAGAATCCATACAGCAAGTCAGTCTCAGAGCCAAACGGCTGCAACTGGCTCCCCAAGGGATACACCTGCTGGCCGAGACCTCTCTGGAACGGATACTGGAGGTAGCCACCCATCAACTGCCCGGCATACTGGTGATTGATTCCATTCAAACCGTCTACAGCGAACAGCTTCAGTCCGCTCCGGGTGCAGTCGCGCAGGTAAGAGAATGTGCCGCGCAATTGGTGCGCTACGCCAAGCTGTCGGGTACTACGGTGTTTCTTGTGGGCCATGTCACCAAAGAAGGGGCCTTGGCAGGGCCCAGGGTACTGGAACATATCGTCGATACGGTGTTGTATTTTGAAGGCGACAGCAGCAGCCGGTTTCGTTTGATCCGAGCCTTCAAAAACCGGTTCGGGGCGGTCAACGAGCTAGGCGTATTCGCCATGACCGAAACAGGGCTAAGAGAAATTCGCAATCCGTCGGCCATTTTTCTGTCACGGGGTGATGAAGACGCCGCCGGCAGTGTGGTGCTGGTGATGCGGGAAGGCAGCCGGCCTATGTTGGTCGAGGTGCAAGCCTTGGTGGATGAATCCCATTTGCCGGCTCCACGACGCGTGGCCGTGGGTATGGATTCCAACCGACTGGCCATGTTGTTGGCCGTGCTGCACAGACACGGTGGAATACCCTTGTTCAATCAGGATGTGTTCGTCAATCTGGTGGGCGGTTTACGCCTGGCAGAAACGGCCGGAGATTTGGCCGTGGCACTGGCCATCGTGTCCAGTTACCGGGACAAAATCATACCCAGAAGCTGGGTGGTATTCGGAGAGATAGGCTTGAATGGAGAAGTAAGACCGGTGCAGAACGGTGAGGAACGCTTGCGTGAAGCCGCCAAGCATGGGTTTACGCACGCTCTGGCTCCGGCACGCAACATACCTGCCGGCTTGCCCGAGCATCTGGAGGTCACTCCGGTGAAGACACTCCGGGATGCTCTGGCGGTGCTGTAGTTATGCGGCGGCACCCTGCAAACGGGGGAGCGGTTCAGGGTCGGCGTAGCGGGCGGCAATATCCAGAAACCCGCTTTCTACCGTGACAAAGGCATCCACCACATCCGGGTCAAAATGCGTGGCCCGACCTTCCAGAATAATGCGCTTGGCTTCTTCGTAAGGGTATCCCAGTTTATATACCCTACGGCTGATCAAGGCATCATATACATCAGCCAAAGCCATCAGGCGAGCCGAAATCGGAATATCATCGCCGGATAATCCTTGAGGATAACCGGTTCCGTTCCACTTTTCATGATGACCATAGGCAATCTGTTTGGCAAACAACAGAAACGGAATCTCTTTGCCCAGTTCCCGCTCGGCATGCAGTATGGCTTCATAACCCAGAGTGGCATGGGTTTTCATGATCTCGAATTCATCTGTAGTGAGTGGCCCTGGTTTCTGCAGGATACGGTCAGGAATACCCACCTTGCCAATGTCATGCAAAGGGGCTGACTTATACAGCAAATCAATAGTGCGATCATCATCAAGAAACCCCTCAAAACGAGGGTGATGCCGTAAGGCTTCAGCCAGTAGTTTGATGTAGTTTTGGGTACGGCGGATATGGTGGCCGGTGTCATTGTCACGGGTTTCAGCCAGAGAAGCCAGAGTATGCACCGTAATGTCTTGTATGAGTTCGATTTCTTCAGAGCGACGGTGAACTTCCTCCTCCAGTTTATCGTTCTGATCCTGCAACAGACGTTGAGCCAGCCTGACACTGAGATGGGTTTTAATTCTGGCCAGCACGATGGGCGGGCTAATGGGTTTGGTGATGTAGTCTACCGCACCCAGTGCCAGCCCATGAGTTTCATCTTCTATACTATTGCGGGCCGTCAGAAAAATAACCGGTATATCCCTGAGTTCGGGTTTGTTTTTCAATTGTCGGCAAACGGCATATCCATCCATGCCCGGCATCATGACATCAAGAAGGATAAGATCCGGTGGTATTCCGGTTTCGATTATCTTCAACGCCTTTTCGCCCCGATTAGCCACTTTAACGGTGTAATGGCTGTCAAGGATCTGCCCCATGAGTGCCAGATTTTCTGGAGTATCATCGACGACCAGTATGGTGAGTTTTTCAGTCGTTATCGGTGTGTGCAAATTATTCATGGTGCTTGAATCAATGTGTGTGGATAAACATCAGTATTCGCTCCTGCCTGGTTATTTCCTGATGACCTGACCATCCACTGGGTGAGTCATTGAACGCTGACTTATGACTGAGTCGCCGTCTGTAATAAGGCAAGTGCATCGTCAAAGTCATATTTGTTCATCAAATAAGCAAATTCCTGCGCCCGTTCTCCCAATAATTCATTCAGTATTTTTTCGTTGTCCTGATACAAATGACTGGCCTGTATATCAC
>JBPCSC010000588.1:0-6334 GCA_051007495.1 Methylococcaceae bacterium
GGCGGGAACAGGCAAATAACTGGCCTGATTGCAAGTTAAACGAGGGAGCGTTCATCATGGCGGTTAGGGAAATTATGGGCGGTAGATTATTTTTGTTACGAGGCGAATCCTGATTCTGTCTACATAATTCACATATCTAATGTGCTGGCTTTATCTTACCACGGCCAAAGTCGTAGTCATGGCTTTAATCTGTTTCGCCTGAAGTCAGGGCAGGGCTACGAGCAAGCCGGGCTACGTACTTAATATCTCGGGCTATGCCCGGTTTTTCTTGCTCCTGTTAGAATGACACCCTGATATTTTGCTCTTAAATACCTTTATCAACCCGCGCACACCCACTTATGAACGTCACTTTGAAACAATTTCAGCTCGCCTTCACCGATTTGGGGCGGGAGTTCAGGATGGAATACATGCCACCACTCATGGTGTATCTGGCCGCCGGTATTTCCGGGCTGACCGCCATCGTGGGCACGTTCTTCGTCAAGGATTATTTAGGCTTGTCTGCCGAATTTCTGGCCAGTCTGGGGTTTTGGGCCATGCTGCCCTGGAGCCTCAAACTGCCGATGGGGCATTTGGTGGACATCATCTGGCGACACAAATTTTTGCTGGTATATCTGGGCGCGGGGCTAATCGCCGCCAGCCTGCTTATCATGTTGGGTTTGTTGACTGACCGATCCGCCATGACCGCCATGCTTCCGATAGACACCTGGTACGTCATCAGCACCGTACTCGCGCCCATAGGCTATGTGATACAGGACGTGGTGGCCGATGCCATGACGGTCGAGGCGGTGCCCCGAGTCGATGCCATTGGCAATCCTCTGCCCGAGTCACACCGCAGGGTAATGAACGCCACCATGCAGACTTTGGGTCGAGTGGCCATCATTGGGGGAACCCTGCTGGTGGCCGCGATCAACGTGTTGCTGTTCCGGGATGCCGAGTCTCTGGCTGAGGCGGAAAAACTGGCCGTGTACCGGCACATTTATCTATTGGCACTGGCCATTCCTCTGGTGTCGGTCGCGGGCGTTCTGCTGGCCGGGTACCTCAAGCGAAAAACGGAACGCCACCTGGCCACCCAGGGTTATACCCAGGCGGAGATTCTGGCCCTGACCGAGCATCAGGAGACGCCTCCACAGGCCAATGTCTGGATACTGGGCGGCGGATTGGTGTTTGGTTTGGTGTCGGTGACGGTTGGGATGCTGCATATCGCTCTGGGACAGGAACTGATTTTCGCGCTCTCGATGCTGATCATTCTGGTGTTGATGAACCAGATTCTTAAAGAAATGGATGAAGATGCCCGCCGGGTTTTGGTGGGTACGGCCATTTTGATCTTCGTGTTTCGGGCTGTTCCGGGTCCAGGGCCCGGGTCAAGCTGGTGGATGATCGACGATTTAGGCTTTGATCAGTCGTTTATGGCCAGGCTTTCATTGATTTCCAGCGGGATGGCTTTGTTGGGATTGTTTGTGTTCCGCCGCTTTATGGCCGAACGCTCCATGACCGAGATCATCGTCATTCTCACTGTGGCCGGCACGGTGTTGTCGTTGCCGACCATCGGCCTGTTCTACGGACTGCACCTCTGGACGGCCAGCCATACCGCCGGTATCGTCGATGCCCGTTTCATCGCCCTCATTGATACCGCACTGGAATCGCCGCTGGGTCAGGTGGCGATGGTGCCCATGCTGGCCTGGATTGCCCAGTCGGCACCGGCGCATCTCAAGGCGACCTTCTTCGCAGTTATGGCATCGTTCACCAATCTGTCTTTGGTGCTGGGGCAACTGGCGACCAAATACCTGAACCAGATCTACACGGTCAGTCGGGAAGTCAAGGATGCCGCCAGCGGCGTGATTACCACGCCGGCCGATTATCACCAACTGGGCACACTGCTGATCAGCACCACGGTGATTGGGCTGGTTTTGCCGCTCTTGGCGGTTCAGTTGACTCGCTGGCTGAGGTTGCGCTGTGTGTGAACCGCATGAGGCGGATTTCTGGGTGGAGGTGGCTTATGCCAAACCGGACGAGCAGTTTTTGGTGCGCCTGGATGTGTCACCGGGCACTACGGCTGAATCCGCCGTGAAACGCTCCGGGGTGCTGGAGCGTTTTCCTGAAATTGACCTCACCCAAAACGCCGTGGGCATTTTCGCCAAAGTGTGTTCCTTGCAGCAGGTATTGAGGGCCGGTGATCGGGTAGAAATCTACCGGCCTTTGATCGCCGATCCCAAAGTCATGCGCCGGCAGGCCGCCCGCTGAGTGGACTCACTGACTTGACCTCACTCACCGGAAGGTTACACTAACTGAAACCTTCCGGTGAGTCATCCATGCAACCCATCCGCCAACTTTTAAGCACCATCAACACGCTGGCCACACCTAAGGCCTGTTTGTTCACGCTGGCTGACTTGCGCTGTGCCCTGCCCGATTTGTCCGGGGCGGCATTCAAAACCCTGCTAAGCCGTGCGGCACGCGAGGGGTATTTGGGCCGGGTTTGCCGTGGGTTGTATGTGTATGAGCCAGCCAAACCCGACCGGGGGCGGGTGCTGTACCACGCGGTGAGCAAGCTACGGCCTTTGGCGCTGAATTACCTGAGCCTGGAGTCCACGCTGAGCGATGCGGGGGTGATTTCACAGATGCCCATCAACCGCATCACGGTCATGTCGTCCGGGCGATCCAACACGGTGGACTGCGGGAACTGGGGCAGCATTGAATTTGTACGCACCCGCCAAAAGCCCGACGACTTGACCGGGCAACTGCACTATGACGCGGATTGCCGCCTGTGGCGTGCCTCGGTGGCGCAGTCGCTACGCGACATGAAGGCCACGCGCCGTAACCTGGACTTGATTGATTGGAGTGCTGCCCGTGAGTTTATTTGATGAACTGGTTGATCTGGCGCTGCAGAAGAAACCCGAACTGTCGCCCCTGCGTATAGTGGTGGAAAAGGAGTTGCTGCACCACGACATTATGCATGTGCTGGCCACGGCGGACTTATTGCCTCGGCTGACGTTCATGGGCGGCATCTGTTTGCGGGCCTGTTATGGGTCTAGCCGATTGAGCGAAGATTTGGACTTTACGGGTGGTGCGGGCTTTACCCGCGAGAAGCTGGCCGCCATGGCGGGTGCTTTGGTGGATAGCCTGAAAGCCAAATATGGGCTGGAAGTAGCGGTGACCGAGCCAGTGCGCGAGACGGGTAATGTGGACACCTGGAAACTGAAAGTGCAAACCCGCCCGGGCCGAAAAGACTTGCCCGTGCAGCGTATCAACATTGATGTGTGCGCCATTGCCAGCTACCAGCCGCGCCCCATGATGTTGCTCAACGCTTACGGGGTGGAAATGGGCACCAGTGGGCTGGTGTTACAGGCACAGTCGCGTGAAGAAATTTTTGCCGACAAACTGGTGGCCTTCGCCCTGCGCCCCAACCGAATCAAAAACCGCGATTTGTGGGATATCGCCTGGCTACACCAGCAGCAAGTCAGACCCGCACTGGAGTTGCTGTCCCTCAAGCTCAATGACCACCACGCGCCAGTAGCCGAGTATTTGCGGGCCTTTGCCGAGCGGGCCGCATCGCTGCAATCGCAGCCCGCCATGATCAATGATTTCCGCTTTGAAATGAGCCGATTTTTGCCTAATCAGATCGTCAAGGACACGGTGCAGTCAGACGATTTCTGGGTGTTTCTGTGTGGATTGATGAACAGTTATTCGAGCCAGTTGACTCAAAGCCTGGTGGCGACTCAGACTGCGGCTCCGGCTTTCAGAATGTGAACACGGCCCATTACCCAAACCGCCCCCCTTCAGAACAGCCAGTCACACCACCCGGCCTCCCCGCCGGCAGCAAGCCGTGAACCTGCTCAACCACCAGAGGCGTTCGTCAAGGCACTGTATTCCACAGGCCGTGGCGTAAACAGGCCGCCCGCTGAGTGTCGGCACAAGACGCTATCCGGTATCATTCTCCCTCCCTCCCCAACGTATTCCATACCACAATCATGTCCATGCGATTTTTGCTCCTGGGCGGCCTGATGCTGCCCGTACTGACTGGGTGTTCGTACCTGACTCCTTACACCCTGGACATCCATCAGGGAAATATCGTGACTCAGGAAATGGTCGATCAGTTAAAACCCGGCATGACGCAACGCCAGGTGGCGTTCATACTCGGAACCCCTCTGTTGACCGACCCGTTCCACGACGACCGCTGGGACTACATCTACTCCAATCAACCGGGTAGTGGTGAGGGGGTGCAACGGAATCTCACGGTTGTTTTCGAGCAGGGTGAACTGGTCGGAATGCAGGGGGATTTCAAACCCGGCGACCACCCGGTACTGGATGTTTCCAAAGATGTCACCGTCGACATTCCCAAAATTCAGCGGGAAAAAACCCTGTGGGAAAAAATCAGAAGCCTGTTCGCTCCGGCTTCGTCATAAGGCCATGAATACGCCTGCTGAAACCGACCTCACCGCCTTACGCCAGATGCCGCTACTGGGCCAACTGGCTGACGCTCTGGCCATGTGTCGGGTGTTATTTGAGCAATCGCCCACCCCTGAACGGCAAGCCCTGCTGGGCTTGTTGTTCAGTCAAAGCGGAGACACGGAAGCAGGCCGCACCCACCTGGCCGCAGCACTTCTGCATCGAGAGACCCTACCGGCTACGGCCCTCACCGACCTGGCCGGTATTCATATCCTGCTCAACGAACCGGCAGAGGCCATCGCCTTGCTGGAACACGCACTCAGCCTGCAAGCGGATTACCCAACGGCCCGCATCCGGCGGGGTTTGGTGGCTTTGCAAACAGGCCGCTGGCACCTGGCCATCGCTGATTTTGAATACGGGCTAACGCATCTGCCCGAGGTGCATCACGGCCCTGTTCATGCCAATCTGGGGCGCGCCTGGCTGGGTTTGGGCCAGCCAGAACGGGCGCTGGCCGAGGTGGATCTGGCGCGTTCGGCGGTGGTTCGCTCTGATCCCTGGCCCGTGTACCGGCTAGAGGTTGATGCCCGAATCGCACTCAAACACTGGGACGAAGCCGAGCAAGTAACCCGCCGGGCGGTGGATTCCGGGCTGGAACCCCGCCGGGTGCTGCCGGTTTATGCGTTCGTGCTGGCTGCTCAGGACAAACACGACGAAGCCGAACACGCCGTGCGTGAAGGTTTGGAACACGACCCGGATGAACTCGGTCTGTGGTTGTTGCTGGCCGATCTGACCGAGGTCAGAGGGCGTTTTGGGGCGGCTTTGCACTGTCTTGATGAGGCCTTGCAACGTCAACCGGATGACCCTGAACTTTGGCTGCGCCGCGTACAGTTGGGACGGCGGCTATTCAATCCCGAGTGGGTGCGTGCTGCCGCCGAAAAAGCCCTGGCCCTCACCGAACACCAGTCCGGCCATTTGCGGGCATTGGCATTGGCGGCCGTAGCCGAAACAGAGGAAGACGAAACCCGTGCCGAGCAGTATTACCGAAAGGCGTTGGAGCAGTTTGCCGATTGCGTGCCGGCCCGATTGGGCCTGGGCCGTTTACTGTTGCAATGGGGGCGGGTTGAGGAGGCCGAGCGTGAATTCAGCACGGTGAAGGAACACCACCCCATAGCCGGATACGGCGCACTCATCAGTGCAAGACACTTCCCTGATGACCCTGAAATACTGTCGCAAATTGACCGCCTCGCCCATTCGCCTGGGCTTGAAGGTTCTGTTCGCAGTTGTTTGCTGTTCAATCTGGCCAGCAGTTACGAACACCTCAAAGATTATCCCAAGGCGTTTGCCTACGCAGAAGCCGCCAATCGCTCCAGCCGTAAACATCTGCCTTACGATGCCATGGCGCACCGCGAACGGATGATAAAAATCAAACACACGTTTAGTCGCGGCTTTTTTGAACGTCGCAGCGGGTTTGGTTATGCCTCAAACCTGCCGGTTTTCGTACTCGGTATGCCGCGTTCGGGCACGACCCTGGTCGAGCAGATCATCGCCGGGCATTCGGCAATCTACGGCGCGGGCGAAATTGGTTGTTTGAATCCGGTAATACACAGCATGACCGCCTGGGAGCGACGTACCGGTTCTGGCTGGGTTTATCCCGAATGCGTAGAAGACTTAACAGTCAACGAAATAAACGGATATGCGGAAAAAGTAGTTCAACAACTCGCCCGGCATCAACCGACTGCCCGGCATATAGTCGATAAACTGCCGCATAATTTCGAGCATGTCGGGCTGATAAGATTATTATTCCCCAAGGCGTCGATTATCCATGTACTGCGAGAACCCCGCGATGTGGCGGTGTCCAATTTCTTTACCGATTATCAGGCCAAATTTGGCGGTATGGGGTTCGCCTATGATTTGACCGATCTGGGTTTGCACCTGGCAGATTACCAACACC
>JBPCSC010000589.1:0-2518 GCA_051007495.1 Methylococcaceae bacterium
CATTAAAGCCTCAGCCTGAGCCAAACGGTATTGCTGGCTGTCACCTGTAGTAATGCCTTCAAGCAGGTTTTTACCTTCATAAGGCTGATGGTTTTTTGTTAGCCAATCAGACAATATGGTGTATAGCCGTTTGTGTGCGCCGTCTTTACTGAGATAAAACGCAGCAGCAGGGCCTAAGCCATTCATGCGAATCATGGCCGGAAAACTCTCAGCCTGGCTTTTAAAAGCCTTGCATTCAAAACCAGCCTGTTGCGGGGCATTAGTAGCTTCGGCTACTGCGGCTTTCACTTTTTCCAGCGCGTAACGGGCGCGTTGTTGTTGCAGGGTTTGCATGATTAACCTCCCAACGTATCGAGAAAACTAACCCGACACCAGCCCATACCCACGGTTTCATTACCCCCTATTTGCAGGTAAGGGTGCGCGGAGAATAACTGTTCACGCAGGCGTTTGATAATGGTGTCTGAGTTTAGTGTGGTGTCTTTTTTTCTGGAATTACCGGCGTTCAGTGCCACATACAGCAGGGATTCAGGCGGCAGGGTTTCTTCGTACCATAAAGCCCCTTTCTCTACCGTTTTTTTATCATCCAGACGCACATGCGCCGTGACCGGTGTCGCGTGTTTAGCCAGATGCTGAAAAGTATCATCACTGACTAATGTAAATTGATTTTTTACTGCCTCTTTCAGTTCATCCGGCATCATCTGGGCCAGGGCGGTCAGTACCAGGTCAAAATCGTGTTTTTCCACGGTCAGGCGATATTCTTCCAGATACAAATGCCCGTTCAAATCAGCCGCCACTAAAGCCGCATCATTGTCGTTGAAATCAGGCACGGTAAACGTAAACCGATTACCCAGGCCCAGGCGTTCGGCATCGCGTTGCCAGCGGCGCAAGGCAGACGGACACGTTACCCAGCGAAAATGGGTGGTCAGTGAACGCACCGGCAGCAGTAATAAGCGGGCATCGCTGATGGCCAAAGCCGCCGCAAATTCGCTGGCTTCACCGGCTTTGAAATCTGCCTGGCCAAATATAAGATCAACTGCTTCCAGTTTATCGGCTTCGGCTTTGGCCCGTATTGCACCTTTAACCGCCGAGCCAAACACACAAGGCCAGGCATTATGTGCCTCGCGCTGAATAGGTAAATCAATAACACCGACCGATTGGCCGGCCCCGGCGTGTAAACTGGTTTCAGTGAATAAACCCAGAAGAGCGTTGGTATATGACATGGTGTTGATCCTTTAGTATTTAGTTAAGTGATTGAATGTTGAGTTCCACACACCGGCGGCTAATAACCCACGCCCCAGTTTCTGGCCATCGCCAATCTGTGTCAGGTGCAATGCGTTTATGGCTTGTTTGGCGTTCATGTTGCGGGCACTACAAAACCAGGCAGAACCCGCCGGCACAAAACTCTCAACCCGTCGCGGTTTGCGCTCTGCCAGATGCCAACCGCCTTCACGGCTTGGTTTGCCGAGTACAGCGGCATGGAAAGTCAGTTCCACGCCATTCAGCGTACACGCCCAGCGTTTGCCCTCACCGCTGGCCCGTTCAGGGCAGATTTCCTGAGCGTTCGGCAATCGCCAACAACTATCGAGATCGGCAGGCGTGAGCAAGATGAGTATGAACCCGGTGGTTTCTTCAGGCGCGACCGGGGCCGAGGGGAGCGTGACAGGCCCTTCTGAAGCCGACATCAGCGTCAATCGACCCTCACCGCCCAGACGTACAGGCTCTGGCTTAATTTGCGCGGCAAGGCCCGCCACACCCACCCACAAAGCCACGTCATTCCCAGGCCGTATATGGCAGGTCTGATACAGCAGGCTGTCCTCAGCGTTGACACAGCCAGTCTGGTTATCGCGGCCTATACCCAGGCGAGGTTCAGGGCTATACAGTTCATGAGCGCGTTTTACCTGTTCCGGTTTGGGTAATCCCCCCGCCAACACTTCGTTTAATCCTTCTGCCGTAAGCCAGGCGTGTTCCAGTGGCTTAAAGCCTTTATTAACCGCGTCCGGGGGTAATTCCGGCAGACACACAATACCCAGATCAGTCTCCACAGCATTCCCTATGATGAGACGGTGGTAACCGTGGTCTTTTTGATGCAGCAGAAAAGCCGGGGCAGGAAACAAAGGCTTTCCGGCCAGACTGATAAAAGGGCCGCACAGGGATAAATCACCCAGTTGGCCGTATACCTCATGACGCTCGGTGTCGGTTTCAGCCTTGGGTTTGAACTGATGCCAGTTAATTCCGAGTTGTCGACCAATCGCCGTTTTAATAGCCCCTGCGACCGTAGGCGCGGGTGGCGGAAACTGGCTGGATAATTCTGGTGAGCCTATCGTATCAAACGGTTTGGCCTCGCGAAAAAACCAGGTATCCAGCGGATTAAGCTGCCAGCCTTGATAGGTTTTTTGGGTATACGTCATAAAAAACTCCTGGCGTGTATGGATAAAACCCGTTGATTTAATGATTTCAATGCCGTTCCAGTCCCCGGTTGGCCAGAAATCGGGCTAAAAGCCCGGCATCGGCGTTGAAC
>JBPCSC010000590.1:0-7281 GCA_051007495.1 Methylococcaceae bacterium
ACCGTCCATTACATGAAATCGGGCCATCGCCTCCGTAGAAGACAAGCCCCATTCGATCAACCGCGCTGATTCACGGGTGACATCAATCCACTCGATGTTACCCCGGTGAGACAACCCTCGGTAGTGGGCAATCTCCCGAGTACACAAAGGGCAACCCCCATCAAAAAGAACAGTCAAGCCAGACATTGATTCAAGATCATTCATCAGAAAACACCCCAAAAGATGACAATACACCACCTATATCGCAAACAATTTCTGGCCTTGAGTATTGAGGCCGCCTGGCCATTTTTCTCTAGCCCTGCCCACCTGGAACTCATCACGCCTGAGTTTCTGCACTTCCGCATCACCTCAAAAGTGCCGGATGACCTCTACGCCGGACTGATCATCACCTATCAAATTGCTGCGGTTGCCAATATCCCCATGACTTGGGTGACGGAGATCAAGCACGTAATCCCTAAGCGTCAGTTTGTTGATGAACAGCGTGTGGGGCCTTTCCGCTTCTGGCATCATCTACACCGATTCACCCCGGTTGAGGGGGGAATAGAAATGGAAGACTGCGTGTACTACGTCATGCCATTTGGATGGTTAGGCCATGCCGTACACGCGGTTTTCATTCGAAATCGTTTGAACCGTATATTTGATTTTCGACATGACTATCTGGCACGACGATTCAATCATTCTGAATGAGGGGGATGTTGACTCTGCCCGGAGACCAAAGCATCCAGGTTCCAGAGCTTGGCACTATCGATTGATCGGGACACGAAGCGGCCATGGGATGAACAGGTAAGTTCTTCTATCGCATTATGATGCGCCAACGCTTGGGCCAAGTGGGCGTTTGACGACACATCCCATAGGTGTATGGTTCCTTTGGAAGTGCCCAACACCAATCGGCCCCTGCGGGAGTCTCGACAAAATGCAGTCAAGCCGCCGTCTAATCGTGGCAGACTAGCCAATAGCTTGCCCGTGAGCGGTTCCCACACCTCCTGCCCTTGATCGTCCCTGTAAAGTGCCACTTTGCCGTCGTAACTGATCCCGAACAGAGATTTCTCCGTCTTGATTTTGATTTTTTCCACCGGTTCCAGGGTGTCGGGATTCCACAGCCAGATTTCCCTTTCGCCGGCGGTGATCAAACGTAATTGGTCGGTGTCATCTCGAACGAAAGACAAAGCCGCAGCCCCTTCATGAATGGCTCTCATGATGCGGTCGGTTCGGGGTTCCCAGATACCTACCGGCCCATCGGCCAACCAGCCTATTCCTATGCTCCGGGGTGCGAAGGCCACCAATCGAATGTCGTGATCCTGAACAGTATGGTGGGCCAGCAGTTCACCATTGTTCGCATCCCACACCATCAGAGAACCCTCCCCGGTTCGGGAGGCCGTACCGGCGGCGATCTGCTTTCCCCCCAAGGAATATCTGAGACTCATTGTGCGTTGCCCCCTAACCACCCGGAAGGCCCGATCAGCGACAGGCCGCAATTCCCCGGTTGTAGCGTCCCAAAAATGCAGACGATCCACCCCGGCAGCGGCGATGGTCTTACCATCTGGCGCAAAAGCCAAGGCCGAAAAATCTTCCTGCTCCGGCAGATTTTTTCTGTCCAGACGAGCAATCAAGCCGATTTTTTTTTGTGCGTCGTCAACTATTGCGTTCGCCTCTTTGGCGTGTGGGCAGGAAGCACATTCCCTCAAATAGTCGATGTAGGACTCCAAGGTGTTCTCATGCTGCACTTCAGACCACGATATCGTTCCGTGACTGCTCGCAGGGATCAACTTCTTGAACAGGGCGGTAACAGCCAAACCAATCATCACCAGCAGAAAACTGCCAATCAGCATTTTTTGGAGCAGGGACAGCAATACGTTCATGGGATTTGTAACGAAACGGTGAACATCAAGACTAAGCATTTTATACCCGAAAGCCCATAACCCATACTTAATACCGGGTTATAGGACGCATCGTAGGGGGCTTCCAGCCAGGAAAAAAATGATTATAGTGCAATCCTGGTGCTCAGAATCTGCTAAATTTGACTTGAAACTCTGACACAATCAATGCACTTACAATACAATTGAAACCGAGATAATTTCAAAGATGACGAGGGTGACCATAACATGCGATGTATCTTGACGGTAGACGACTCTCCTTCGATGCGTCAGATGGTGTCTTTCACACTGAAAAGTGCCGGCTACGACGTGATTGAAGCCTGCGACGGTATCGACGCCTTGAGTAAAGCCAAAACCCGGCGGGTTGATCTGGTGATCACAGATCTCAACATGCCCAACAAGGATGGCATCAGCCTGATAGCCGATCTCAGGGCATTGCCCGAGTACCGGTTCACTCCGATATTGATGCTGACCACTGAATCCGGCAACGACAAAAAGCAGGCGGGTAAATCCGCCGGCGCAACCGGTTGGATCGTTAAGCCGTTCAATCCCGACCAACTCCTTAAAACCGTCAGCAAGGTGCTTGGGTGATCCACCCCAAAAACCAAACCGCCAGGTAAACAAACGATGGTTGTCGATATCACCCAGTTCCACGCCGTGTTCTTTGAAGAAAGTTTCGAGGGGCTACAAATAATGGAAGCCGGGTTGCTCAACCTGGAACCGGGAGTGCCCGATTCCGAACTGATCAATGCCATCTTTAGGGCCGCTCATTCGATCAAGGGTGGCGGAGGAAGCTTTGGCTTCACGGCCCTGACTGAATTCACTCATCACATGGAAACGCTGCTCGACGATATGCGCAGCGGTAAACGGACGGTAACAGCCAGCACCATTGATGTTCTGCTTCAGTCGGTAGATTGCCTCAAGCAGATGCTGGTGGCGTGTCAGACGGGTGAACCCATCAATCAGGACACGGTTATCCAGAATCAGACGGCCCTTGAAGCCCTCCTGCACGACCATCAAACACCGGTCGTGGCCGAAGAAATTCCTGCCGCTCCTTCCCTGCGAAACGTCTCGGGCGACATCAACGACGGCTGGCAGATTGTCTTTGCTCCACACCGTGATTTCTTTTCTACCGGCAACGACCCACTCCGCATTATCCGTGAACTAAACGGACTAGGATGCCTTACCGTAGAAGCGGATGTTCGGTTTTTACCTGATTTGAACGATTTCAACCCGGAAGAGTGTTTTCTATCCTGGAATCTTAAGCTCGAAGGACTGATTGAACGAGATGAAATCGAAGAGATTTTTGCCTGGGTAGAAGACGATTGCGACATGGCCATACGGCTTCTGTCCGAAATCAATTCGTCCTCTCTCGCGGAAGCCTGCGATCAGGTCGAACCCGCTGTCGTAACGGGCTTGGCCAATGATCCCGTTCCATCCGCACAGGAACCCGCTGCCTCTGCCCTCAACGCCTCCACACCGTCTGGTCGCTCTCGCGCTGAAACTGAACCCAAATCGACTACCGGAGCACCGACCTCCATCCGGGTCGACACCCAAAAGATAGACCAACTCATCAATCTGGTTGGTGAACTGGTCATTACTCAATCCATGCTCAGTTTGTTGGGTGAAGATTTTACCCCCGACCGCCTCGAACAATTGCAAAGCGGATTGGTTCAGCTGGAACGCCACACCCGCGACCTGCAAGAAAGCGTGATGAATATACGCATGCTGCCCATCAGCTTTGTGTTTAACCGCTTCCCTCGCATGGTGTTCGATTTAAGCTCCAAGCTGGGTAAACGGGTCGAGCTGAAAATTTCGGGCGAGCAAACCGAACTCGACAAGACCGTCATCGAACAAATAGCCGATCCCCTCGTGCATTTAATCCGCAACAGCCTGGATCACGGCATAGAATCACCGGCGGAACGGGTGGCTGCGGGCAAACCTGAAATCGGATTGGTCACGCTCAACGCCTATCACCGAGGTGGCACTATTGTCATTGAAGTATCGGACGACGGCCGGGGCTTGAATTCCAAAGCCATACTGGAACGAGCCTTGGCTCAAGGCCTGATCGACGCAGACACGCACACCACCCCGCAACAAATCCACGAACTGATCTTTGCCCCCGGTTTTTCTACCGCCGATCACATCAGCGATGTATCAGGACGTGGAGTCGGCATGGATGTGGTCAGAAAGAATATAGAATCTCTAGGCGGCAACATCGTCATCCATACTGAGTCAGGCAAGGGTTCGAGCTTCTCGATCCATCTGCCACTGACTTTGGCCATATTGGACGGACAAACCATAGAGGTGGGCGATGAAACCTACATCGTCCCGTTGGTTTCCATCATCGAATCCATACGTCTTAACCCGGATCAAATTAACCGATTGGCAGGCAAAGCCGAAACCTTACACCTCCGCAACGAGTATCTCCCCATCATCCGGCTGCATGAGGTATTCGGCATCAAAAGTGCCCGTTCTGTACGATTGACGGATGGCTTGGTGGTAGTCGTGGAAGGACTGGGAGGGCGGTGTGGCTTGTTTGTAGACAACATCTTGGGCCAACAACAGGTGGTGATCAAATCTCTGGAAGACAATTACCGCAAGGTTCCCGGCATTTCCGGTGCCACCATCCTGGGTGATGGATCGGTCGCCCTAATACTCGACATTCCAGGTCTCATGCACTTGTCCAGACAACATCCCCGCGAACCGATAGCCATTTCTCCATGAGCACGAACAAACCCGAACAATTCCTGACCTTCATTCTGGGCGACGAAGAATACGGTGTCGACATACTCAGAGTCAGGGAAATCCGCTGCTTTGAGCCTGTTTCCCGCATTCCGAATGTGCCTTCTTATGAAAAAGGGGTTATCAATTTGCGCGGGGCCATCGTTCCCATTATTGATCTTAGGGATCGGTTCGATTTGCCGTTCACCGAGTACACCGCGCTGACTGTCATCATCGTACTGCAACTACAACTGGATGAACGCCAACCTGTTGTAGGGTTTGTGGTCGATCAGGTATCTGATGTGGTGGATATCGAGATCGCCAAGATGTCCCCGCCCCCCGAGTTTGGCTCCGGGGTCAACACCCGCTTTCTTAGGGGTCTGGCCACCGTAGGTCAGCGCATGATCATGCTGCTGGAAATCGACAAAGTGCTTCATCATCCGGGGCGTTCAACGGAAGCGAATGAAGAAGCCATTGACCACCATCCCGCCTGAAGTACCGTTCATCCGTATTTAAAACCCGTTCTGCCTATCACCAAGAGAGAAAATAATCATGTTTACGTTTGGTAAATCCCGATTAATGTCAGACAGCCTGCACAAGGTCAAAATCATCGTTGATCGCATCAGGACAGGCGAAGCACCTGTGGTCATTGATCTCCCGCCTCTGGAAGAAAATCAGGAACTCGCTCACAGTTTGCGCAAACTCCAGGAGAAGACCGATGAACTCAGAGCCAAAAACGCAGACATGTCGTGCCTGAAACTGGCACTGGATGTCACCTCAACTTGCACCATGGTGGCAGATGAGGGCAATAACATCATTTACATGAACCGCACCGCCAAAGAACTGTTTCGCGTGATAGAAACGGATTTACGCAAGGACTTGCCTGATTTCAATGTCGATCGCCTGATTGGAACCAACATTGATGTATTCCACAAAGATCCCTCGCATCAAAAACGCCTACTGGAACGGTTAACCACCACGTTTCGTAGCGAACTCAAAGTCGGTGGTCGGGTGCTGGAGATCATCGCCAATCCAATCTCAGGTGAAAACGGACAGCGTTTAGGGACGGTGGTTGAATGGGCAGATCGCACACGGGAAATCCAGCAAAAAGAGCGCGAAGAACAACTCGCCAAAGAAGGCCTAAGACTCAGAAACGCGCTGGACAACACCTCGACCAACGTTATGGTGGCTGACGAAACCAACACCATCATCTACATGAATACTACAGCCCGAGAGATGTTCAAGGCGGCTGAACCCGAATTGCGTCGCAGCCTGCCCCACTTCAGGGCTGATCAACTCATGGGCGTGAACATGGATGTATTCCATAAAGATCCTACCCATCAGCGTCGCATCGTGGATCGACTCAACGGCACCCATCAATCACAGGTTCAAGTCGGTAATGGTCATTTCCAGATTATCGCCAATCCAATTCTGGACAGTGATGGCAAACGCCATGGAACAGTCGTCGAGTGGGCCAACAAAACCAACGAAGTGAACGCCCAGCAAGACATCCAAAGGCTGGTGGAATCCATCAAAGCCGGCGAACTTCACAGCAGGATCCAACTGGATGACAAAACCGGTTTTTTCCGATTGCTATGCGAAGAGCTGAACAAAATCACTGAAATTTTGGATTATACCTTTAAGGATTTCGGCAAAGTCATCAAATCCATGGCCGAAGGCAACCTGACGCGCAAAACCGGATACGATGAATATCAGGGTTACTATGAGGTGATGCGTGCCGATATAGTCAAAACCCAGCATAAACTGAGTGAGGTGTTCGCCCAGATACGCCAGACGGCTGACTTCATCTACAATGCCTCACAGGAAATTGCCACCGGTAACAATAATCTGTCTCACCGGGCCGAACAACAGGCCGCCAGCCTGGAGCAAACCGCTTCCAGCATGGAAGAACTGACCCACACCGTCAAAAACAACGCCGAGAACTCCATACAAGCCAATCAGGTGTCAATTGCCTCACGTCAACTGGCTGAAAAAGGAGGGGATGTGGTCAATCGGGCGGTGGCCGCGATGAGCGAGATCAATGCCAGCAGCAGCAAAATTGCCAATATCATCAGCACCATTGATGAAATAGCATTCCAGACCAACCTGCTAGCACTCAATGCCTCGGTGGAAGCTGCACGCGCCGGTGAACAAGGACGCGGGTTCGCCGTTGTCGCCACCGAAGTACGCAATCTGGCGCAACGCAGTGCCAAAGCAGCCAAGGAAAGCCGGGAGCTCATACAGAACAGCCTGGAGAAAGTCAGTGGCGGTTCCTCACTGGTGACCGAATCCGGCATGATGCTGACTCAAATTGTCGATGGCGTGGTCAAGGTGGGTGATTTGGTATCGCAGATCGCTTCGGCCAGCAAAGATCAGGCTGAGGGCATACAACAGGTCAATCAAGCCGTCGCTCAAATGGATGAGATTACCCAGCAAAATGCGGCACTGGCCGAGCAAGCCTCAGCGGCCAGCGTGTCCATGTGCGAACAAGCCAACAACATGGTCAGGCTTCTATCCTTCTTTAAAACCCACGACAGTCAATCTGAATCTCGTGGCGCTGATTTAAGCGATCGTGGCCGCTACGCTGATGCCTCTTCTACGCAGCATTCTAAATCGGGCGGGCGTTCATAATCTGCCTCCGCCATGAACTGCAAAATGCCAACGCAGACGCAGGCCGCAGATG
>JBPCSC010000591.1:0-10324 GCA_051007495.1 Methylococcaceae bacterium
AGTCTTGCCGGGTATGAACAGACGGTCTGAAAAACTATGAGGATTAACCGTAATAAACAATAATCCAGGCAAATTGAGCGCGGTAAACCTGGTGATGATCAGTTCTCTGGATAGGTAATCAAGATCAATCAGTCTGTCATGTTCCAGGGCTACTTCGTATAATGTTTTCTGCAAGTATAAATCAGAGGATTCCGGGCCTCTGATGCAGGCCTCATACCCTATAATCGCCTGTCGGCCCAGGTGGATAACCGGCTGGAATAATACGGTTAGGGCGCGTTCTCTGAGGATTTCCCTGAGTTGGGACTTTCGACTGCCTGGTTTGGTTTTCATAAAAATCACCACTGACGTATTTGTAGAATCCGCAAAATGGGGGTTCAGGGCGCGTTATACTCAAAACTGCTTCACTCTGCGCTAATCGGTGCGACTGAACAGGAGGGTGGCTTTTGTAAGGACGGGGGTTATCCGTGGTTCAAAAATTAAACTGCAATGCGCCCGGAAATGTTTTTAAACCCTGGCCTGCGCTGCCGAAACAGCCAGGATTTGACGCAGGCCATTATCACCTCAAATTCAATCATTGCGTGGTCTTTTCTGCTTCATCTCATTGACCGTGTGCTTTTTTTAGTCGTGATGAGAACGTGCCGCCTGTATGGCCGGGATTAGTCCGGTTTGGCTTTGGGTAACCAACGTTGCCAGAAGGTTTTGCTCAGGCTGTTGGCGGGCGGTGGTTCAGGAGTGGCGGTTTTGAGGTTGACGGGGCTAGCCACACTGGGGGGCAGACGGCCATCCAGTACGCTTTGGTAAAATTGTTGCCATTCCTGGGTGGTGGCGGTTTGTTCGCGTGCCAGGCTGATTTCGAATTGCCAGGCAGTGAGTTCTGACTTGTTCGGAAAGCGGGTCAGGGCGGATTGCAGCAGATTTTCCGCCTGATCGAATTCAGATTGCTGGATCAGTGCCCGGATGCCGCGCAGATAGGCGTTCGGATGCTTGGGATGTTTTTTGCGGATGTGCTGCCACCGCAGGGTGGCGGTTGGCCAGTCTTCACGCGACATGGCCATTTCGGCCCATAGTCGGGCCAGTTTTTGATCCTTGGGCCAGCGGCGCATCGCTTGAGTGAGCAAGGTTTCGGCTTCGTCTGTTCGTTCCAGTTGGGCCAATGCGTGGGCTTCTTCCCGAAAACATTCAACGGTGGGGGGGAAACGCTTTCTGAGCAGTTTCCAGCGTTCAGCGGCCATTGGCCAGTCGTGCCGTTGAGTGACCAGATGGGCCAGCTTCAAGGCCAGAGGACGCCGGTTGGGAAAACGCTGAGTGGCATCCAGCAGAAGTCGTTCGGCCTGTTCGGTTTGTCTTGCCTGAATCAATGCGTGTGCTTCTTGCTCGCAGGTGTCGATCCGGTTGCCAAAGCGTGCTCGAAACGCGGCCCAGCGGGTGCACGCTGTAGCCCAGTCTTCACTAATGGTGGCTACGGTGGCGTGCTGCATCATCAGGCCGGGGTGATCGGGGTGACGGGATATGACGCTTTGCAACAGGGCTTCGGCTTCTTTATATGCACCTAATGCAATCAAGGCTTCGCTTTCTCCCTGTGCTGCTTTGGCGGAGTCCTCGAAGCGGCTTCCGAGTTTGCGCCAACGCTCCAGGGCCAAGGCCCAATCGTTACGGGATACCGCCAGCCCGGCCTGTTCGGTGGCGATGAGTTTGTCATCTGGCCAGCGTTGTTCTGCGATTCTTAACAGGGCTTCGGCGTCATCCATCTGGCCGTTGAGTATTAGCATTCTGGCGTGTTGCAAGTGGCTGTAGGCTGTACCTTTGAACCGATCGTGAAAGGCTGACCAGCGGGTTACGGCTTGTGGCCAGTCTTTGCGGTATTCGGATAATGCGGCATGGCGCATGGCCAGTGCGGCATTTTTAGGGAAACGCTTTATGCCTTCCTGCACCAGGGTTTCAGCCTCTTCGGTGCGGTCGAGGTGAATCAAGGCGCGAGCAGCCTGATCGTAGGCGGGTACGGCCCTGGCCCCGAGCATACGCAACTCGGCCCAGTGGTCTATGGCTTTTTGCCAGTCTTTGGCTTTCATGGCTCGGGCCGCCTGTTTGAGCAGATCATCTGCTTGCCTGGCGGCGGCGGGCTTGGGAGACGGGCGCGTTTTGGGATTCGGGGGGGCTGTGATCATGTTGGTGGGGGTCAAGGCAAACATTCAATGGAGTGGGTGTCCTGGATGTGCCACAGATCACGATCGGTATTCGAGGGTTTTAATGTGCGGACGGTGCTGCCTTCAATGCTTGAACCTTTGCTGACGGACAGCAGCGTGCCGTCCTACGCCGAGTGGATATGGCTGAACGTGTCGGTGAGGCTTGGGAGGTGTTCAATGCTCCAGGTAGGGTCTGGTTCGGTGATGGTTGTGCCTTCAGGTGCGGATAACCAGGCGCGGTGCAGCCTGGAATAAAATCCGTAGCCTTCGTCGCTGGACGCGCCTAAAACCCAGGTTTGGTCGGTTGCCGGGTCGGGTTGTTGCACCCGGACGTGTCCGTCGCTATCGGCGGTTAGTAGTGGGTTGCCGGGCAGGGCACTGACAAACTGCAACAAGGACGTATCGCATTCGGTGATGCCGGCATCGGCCCGTCTAAAAATGTTCCAGTCTTGAGTGGCCAAACCAGAGGGCGGGCGGGTTTCAAGTGTCGTGCGGTCTTTTGCCAGAGTCAGGGCGCGGCCAGTGGCCCGTGAGACGAAGCGCACATAGCCGGGGTTGCCGGGTTCTATCGACCAGGCCTGAGCGACGGCTTCAAGACCTTCTCGCAGCGGCCACAGCCTGGCCTGGCCGGGTTCGGTGCCGGGGTTCAGGCCGTCGTCCATCAGCAAACCCGTTGCGGCGGATTGGATCGACCGATCGCCGCCCGGCAAAATGTGTAGCTCAAAACGCTGCACGGCCCTGCCGCTGGCTGAGGCCAGCTTCAGGCGGCTACCCGGAAAATGGGTAGCCTGAGCCGATTCCAGACGCTTGTTGATTGAACGGGGTTGCAGGACTACATACGCCGGACGCGCTCGCTGGGTTGGGAGTAAACCGTAAATCTGAACCTGATTGGAAAACGTAGCCAGAAAGACTTTGCCGTTGGCCACGGTAGGCGGGGTGAATTTGGCAAAGGCCAGGGCATCATCCGCTGTGTTCATGCGGCTACTCCACAAAAGGTGGCGGATGTCGGCGGCATCGTAAGCGCGGAGTATGCCTTGGCGGACAGAGCGAACGGCGTTGCCTCGGTTGGAACCCGCCGCCCAGACGATGCCGGTACCGGACTCTGCACCGTTGGCGCTGAGGGTCAGGATGCCGCCCGGATGACCGTCGATGTAATCAGGGCCGCTCTGGGTTTGGCTTAGGTCGAAACGGTGGTCGGTAAAAGTGAATGCCTTGAGGTAATCGCTTTCTCCCCAGTTGTAGAACCTCAGCGGTAAGCCGGCCGTGCTTCTGTCCCAGACGACTCCTCCACCCATAATGTGCAGTTCAGGTACGGCCCGAAAGGACTGTATCAGGTGGGGGTTGCCCTTTTGCATTTTGCCCATGTGGTTTGGGTCGACGACGTAAAGAATGCCTTCTTTGCCGCCGCCTGCGATGTAGCCTGAACCCGGCAGGATCACAGGGCCTGAACCGCCTAAGTCAAGATCCAGTTTGTCCAGTTTTTGCCAGTTGTCGGGGGTGAACCAGTCCACCAGGCTCAGGGTGTCCGGGGCCTGATGTGGGTCTACCCTAAGCCGCAGTATGGATTCAGGGAAATTGTTCTGGCCATCGTAGCCCACCGTGGTTTTGATGGCATTGCCGGTGAACAGGATGACATCCTGGCCGCCTGCGGGGTTGTCGATCAAGGCGGGTGCTCGCCCCGCCGCCCAGATGCCCCCGCCCTGATGCGTGGTGGTGGTCGCCCAAGTGCCGGTTTGTTGTAGGGTTTTGGCATCGTAGCTCATGACCCAGCCGTGATAGGGATAAAGGGTTTCCACTGCATCGGCAGCCCAGGTGATGATGACTTGCCCCGAGGCTATGACCAGACCGGCCCGTTGATGCTGAAACCGGGGGTTGAATGACTGCCCCCGGTAGCTTGCCGTGATGATGACGGGACTGCCGGGCTTTTCCTCGCCGGTAGCCCAATCCAGCGCGTGCAGTGTCTGGACGGAACGGTTTTGTTCCAGGGGGGCGCAGTGCGTGTCGGTGTCGCTTTGGGCATTATCTGAGCAATCCGCCGGTTCTTGTGTGCGTGCTACCAGGTAAAGCGTTTGGGTGGTCGGATCTATAACCGGCGTGCTTTCGATACCCATGTAGCGGCGGATGTTGCGGTTGGTGGCCAGTGGCGCGACGGGAACCGGGCCTATGCCGGCTTCAGGGTTGCGGAAGTCACGCGTCCAGATCAGGGCCTCCCGGCCTGTGGCATCGGCATCGTAGGCGTAGACGACATCGTGCATGGTGGCGAGGTACACCACATTCCGGGTTCCTTTTTTGGGTATGGCCAGATCTGAGACATACAGAGGCTGAGCGTACACGTCGCCATCCACCGGATAACTGCCCAGCAAACCAAACTGACGCGGATTGACATTGCGGGTGTTGAGTTGGGTTTCCTGGGTGTTGGCCCCGGTTCCGGCATGGTCGTAACGGCTTTGGGTGACTTGAACGCCCGCCTCAGCAGTGAATCCTGCCAGCATCCAGCCCAGAGCCAGGGCGATGCGTGCCGCAGCGTTCATGTTCAGACTCCGTACAGGGCTTGGATTCGGGGACGCAGGCTGGGGTCGTGGTCGCTCACCCGGTTCCAGACCTCCTGTTCCAGCAGTTCCAGACGCGCCTTGCCGATGTTGATGCGGCGTGCATTGAGGTTGTGAGCCGTGGTGGCCACCGATTCATGCCCTTGCTGCAAACGTGACTCGAACGATTCATCCCAGGCAAACCCGAATCGGGTCATCATGTCCCGGAACACCGCGTAATCACGCAAAGCCTCGGCAGTGGTTTCAAACCAGCACCCGGAAGATTCCCGCATATATTGCAGGTACAGGGCTTGTCGGCGTTCAATTTCCAGAGCGTACCAGAAGCACAACTGGTAATCGGTCAATAGTGGCCAATTTTGCAGCGGCAGTACGCCCGGATCGTCAGGGGACAGCAGGTATTTCCAGCCCAGAGGAGTTCGGGCCGGCACGGTGTCGCGTGACAACAGACTGAGGGCGATGGGACGAGGGGCGCGGCGCAGGATAAGCAAATCGGGTTTTACGCCGAGTTTGATGAACCGCTCGAAAAACCCTTTGCAGAACAGGTGGCTGGTTTCCACGTAGCGGGATTCACTCTGCGCGGCAATGTGCGGCAGCTTGATTTTTGTGCAGAACGCATCCCCACTCCGGGGGATCATCTGCATTTTTCGCATGAACTTGACGAAGTTGGGTTCTGGCTCATGCAAGGCCAGGGTATCCGGCATCAAGGCGAATAATTCGGTGACGTAAGTCGTGCCGGTGCGTCCGGCGGTGACGGAAAAAATGGGGCGTTTGCGGTTGACGTGTTCGACAATGGTTTGGATGGCGTGCATGAGGCAGTCAGGTGTAAGGAGTGGCAGGGCAGAATGTAGCGAGGTATTCCATCAAACTACAGCGGTTTTTTCTACCTCATACGGAAAAACGAGCACAAAAAAAGGGGAACTTTGAAGTTCCCCTTTTCCATCGCCCAAATCAAGTGGGAGATTGTTTAGAAGCCAAAGCCCAGGTAAGCACCGGTGGTCAGGCCGTCGATTTTGGTTTTGTTGTAGAGCGTAGTGCCACCAAATGCTGCCGGCAGATTGGCCTTGTAAGACAGATCATCACCCGTGAAGTGATAACGGAAGTCGAAGCCGGCATAAATGTCTTTCCAGAGTTTGTATTCGCCGCCTGTACCCACCATCAGGCCAGGATTCAGCACGGTGACACCACTGGAAGGCGGGCTAACGACATGCAAGGCCAAACCAAACGGGATGATCCACGGACGGAAATTGCCCAGACCATTGAACTTGATTTTTGGCGAAGCCGTCAGGGTGAATTGGGTGAGTTGATTTTCGATGGTGGTGACACCGGCTACAGGTCCGGCAGCGGATCATAGAACCTGGGCTGCAATCGTGCCGGTCGCACCTTCTACCAGTGTGTTATGACTGGTGCCGAAGTTTTTGTACTCGAACATGACTTCGCCATCCAGCGAAGCAACGTCGGTCAGTCCCCACATATCGCTGGTCAGGCGATGATCGAAACCCGCACCAACGTACCAGCCATTGCCGTCTTTTGCATCAAACTGGCTGGAGACACCCAAACCACGAAGCGTGTCGTTGTTCAGCAACAATTCGCTGTTGCGCGGATGTTCCATTGAGGCGAAACCGCCACGGAAGAAGATCAGGTCATCCTTGGAGTCGGTATGGGACGCACTGTCCGCGATGTGCTGTTCGACTTTTTGTTGATGGGCATCCACCTTGTCGGAAGCCGACTGCGCTTCATGGCGGGTGCGGGACAGTTCAGAGCGCAAGGCTCTCATTTCGTCTTCCATCATCTGCAAGCGTCTTTCCAGATCGGCTTGTACAGATGAGGTGCCGGATACGCTGCTCTTGGTGTTGTGTTTATCAGCCAGTGCGGTTTGAGGTGCGATTGCGGCCAGCGCAATGCTTGCGGTGACCAGTGCGGTCAAGCCAGTCTTATTGATATTTTGCATGGATTCCCCCTCTCTCTATGTAGGTTGAAATTGATTCCGTTGTAAATGAGCAACTTTTTGTTGCACGCACAGGATGCTAACAGAAAAGGCAGCCCCCAACAATTATCCGCACGCCCCAAATCCGGGACGTTTCAGTTGTGCGCCACTAAAAAAAGCACGCATTTTTGGCCTTTTAAGCGGCTATTCCTGCCAGAATGTCTGACGGAATGGGCAATGAGGTCGTTTGAGGCAACCCGGCCTGGTGACGCACCGATATGGATCTATTTCCATATAGTAAACAGGGAGATGGAGCCAGATGATCCGAATACACGGTAAAGCAGTGTCTTGAGTACGGTCTTGCTATTATAATGTCGCGTTTCCTGCGCGATCAGCCCCAAGAACTAGACGGGGATGATCCCACTCACCTGAACTTAATAAGGAGGTACGGCATGGCCGTAAAAAACCGGTTACACCGCAGCGAACTGGCGGTGCCGGGTAGTAACCCACGTATGTTGGAAAAAGCCCCTACAGCCGGGGCTGATATTGTTTTTCTTGATCTGGAAGATGCCGTAGCCCCTGATGACAAGGCCCAGGCCAGGGTCAACATCATCCACGCCCTCAAAACGTATGACTGGTCTCAATGTGCCGTGTCCATACGCATCAATGGGCTGGACACTCATTACTGCTACCGCGACCTGGTAGACATCGTTGAAGCCTGTGGCGACAAACTCGATACGATACTGATCCCCAAGGTCGGCAGTGCCGCCGATGTGTATTTCGTGTCGACGATGCTCGCACAGATTGAGGAAGCACGAGGCTTTCAGCCCATCAACATACATGTGCTAATTGAAACGGCCATGGGCATGGCCAATGTCGAAGAAATCGCCCGCTGTTGCCCTGAACGTATGGAAGCCATGGTGTTTGGTGTGGCTGATTACGCGGCATCCGTCCGCGCAAGAACCACCCAAATCGGTGGAGCCAACCCTGAATACGGCATGTTGACCGACCCCGATGCCGACGGCCAGCGTTACTTCCACTGGGGGGATCAATGGCATTTTGGCATCTCCCGCATGGTGGCCGCGTGCAGAGCCTACGGTTTGCGGCCCATAGACGGACCCTTCGGAGACTTCAGCGATCCTGAAGGCTACAAGGTGGCTGCTCGCCGGGCGGCCGCTTTGGGCTGTGAGGGCAAATGGGCCATACACCCTTCGCAAGTGGCACTGGCCAACGAGGTGTATACCCCCACTGAAAAAGAAGTCACCCGTGCCCGACGCATCCTTATGGAAATGGACAAAGCCGCCAAAGAAGGCAAAGGTGCTGTTTCGCTGGATGGTCGCCTGATTGATGCCGCGTCCATACGCATGGCTGAAAATGTCGTCCGCCAGATCGAGCAGATTGAAACCCGCAGCCCATCCTGAGAGAGAGTCATTCCGTGAATATTCATGAATACCAAGCCAAGGAATTATTGAAATCCTATGGTGTAGCCGTTCCCACAGGAGGGGTGGCTTATTCCGACCAGCAAGCCGCCCGTGTTGCCGAAGAAATAGGCGGCAGTCGTTGGGTGGTCAAGGCCCAGATCCACGCCGGTGGTCGCGGTAAGGCCGGTGGCGTGAAGGTGGTCGGTTCCATTGAGGAACTGCGTAAAACCGTAGATGCCATGATCGGCACACGTCTGGTCACCCACCAGACCGGCCCGGAAGGTTCGCTGGTGCATAGGGTCTGGATCGAACAGGCCAGCACCATACAAAAAGAGTTTTACCTGGGGTTTGTCATCGACAGAGGCAGCCAGCGCATCACCCTGATCGCCTCCAGCGAAGGGGGGGTGGACATTGAAGAAGTAGCCCGTGAACAACCGGACAAAATCGTTCGTGAAGTAGTGGATCCGGCTACCGGTCTTCTTGATTTTCAATGCCGCAAGGTTGCCACGGCCATAGGGCTAAAAGGCAAGCTCATGCCTCAGGCCGTTAAACTGATGAAATCCATTTATCGTTGCCTCAGGGATAAAGACGCGCTACAGGCTGAGATCAACCCGCTGGCTTTGGTGGGAGAAGGTGAAGGACAGCTAATAGTGCTGGATGCCAAATTCAGCTTCGATGACAACGCCTTGTACCGCCAGAAAGCAATAACTGAAATGCGTGATCTGGCTGAGGAAGACGTTAAAGAGGTTGAGGCCTCAGGACATGGGCTCAACTACATCGCACTGGATGGCAACATAGGCTGTATCGTGAACGGGGCCGGACTGGCCATGGCTTCACTTGATGCCATCACCCTGCATGGTGGCCGACCGGCCAATTTCCTGGACGTGGGCGGCGGAGCATCGCCCGAGAAGGTCACCAATGCCTGCCGCATCGTACTGGAAGACCCTAACGTGCGCTGCATTCTGGTTAACATCTTCGCGGGCATTAACCGCTGCGACTGGATCGCCACTGGCCTGATCCAGGCCTGTAACAGCCTGAAGATACAGGTTCCACTGATCGTCCGCCTGGCCGGAACCAACGTCGAGGAAGGCCGCAAAATCCTGACTGAATCCGGCCTGTCTTTCATCACCGCCGAAAATCTGGACGACGCAGCAGCCAAAGCTGTTGCCGCCGCACAGGAGTAAAGTCGCATGAGTGTATTTGTCAATAAAGCCTCCAAAGTCATTTTTCAGGGATTCACCGGCGAACACGCCACATTCCACGCCAAGGACGCACTCAAGATCGGAACACAAGTCGTTGGCGGTGTCACACCCGGCAAGGGCGGTAGCTTTCACCCCGACCCTGAACTGGCTCATTTGCCGGTTTTCGATACAGTGGCTGAAGCCGTTGCCGCGACCGGTGCTGATGTTTCTGCCGTATTTGTTCCGCCTCCGTACAATGCCGATGCCCTGATGGAAGCCATAGACGCGGGCATCAAGGTGGTCGTGACCATCGCCGACGGCATTCCGGTACACGACATGGTGCGTCTGCAACGCTACCGCATCGGTCGCGATACCATCCTGATCGGCCCTAATACCCCAGGCATCATTACTCCGGGCGAATGCAAAGTCGGCATCATGCCGTCTCACATTTACCAAAAGGGTAGGGTGGGCATCGTTTCCCGTTCGGGCACGCTCAACTACGAAGCAACCGAGCAAATGGCCGCGCTGGGGCTGGGCATCAGCACCTCTGTGGGTATTGGTGGCGACCCCGTCAACGGAACTGATTTCGTGACCGTACTCGCGGCATTTGAAGCGGATCCGGAAACAGAAGTGGTGGTGATGATTGGTGAAATCGGTGGCCCTCAGGAGGTCGCTGCCGCCCGCTGGGCCAAGGAGAATATGCGTAAACCGGTCATCGGTTTCGTAGCCGGAGTGGCGGCACCCGCCGGGCGGCGTATGGGCCATGCCGGAGCCATCATCTCAGGTGAATCCGACACGGCCCACGCCAAAATGGATGCGATGGAAGCTCTGGGGTTATACGTGGCCCGCAACCCGGCCCATATCGGTCAAACCGTACTCAAAGCCATGCAGGACAGAGGAATGGCCTGAATCAGGTTTTGAGTGGGTATTCGCACACGTCGCGGATGACACACTCGGAACAGGCCGGTTTTCTGGCCTTGCAGGTATAGCGTCCGTGCAGGATGAGCAAATGATGGGCATCCTGGCGGTAGATTTTCGGCGTGTGTTTTTCCAGCTTCCGTTCCAC
>JBPCSC010000592.1:0-8797 GCA_051007495.1 Methylococcaceae bacterium
CGACGGAGCTCGATTGGTTTAAATTTTGTGGACGATGATCCGGTCACGGTCGAACTCCGATTGGGCGGATTATCTTTACGGGCCATTGAGAACTTCGGTTCTTTAGACGAACTGTTAGACCGTTACGTACTGCTCCAGAACGGCACTGTCTCGAATGCGGCGGCGACTCCTTTAGAATGTCACGATATCACGGGTCTGTTTTATCAGCCCGTCTCGACCAAAGCCAAGACCCCTCAACTCCAACTCAAGGCAGAATACGGCGTAGGGTACCGCGACGTCATGACCTCCGTGGTCATTACCCGCGGCGTAGGATCTATTACAGTACAGATCCCATTAATCCTTGGCGGCGATCTACCTTCCCGAAACCATCTGAAGCAACTAGAGACCTACCAACCCAAAATCCAGTTGGTGACCTGGTCCGAATCACCCGGCAGTTTGCGGTATGCCTGTGTGATCGAGACAGCTTCCGGTGTAGGCATTTGGTCTAACTTCTTTGCGAGCCGTATTTACATTCCGACCGAAGAGTCTTAAGAGGGTCCATGCGGTCTTTTGCATAGAAGCCGTTTCGGCTCTCTTGTTTATCGTTGAGGGCGCACTGTTACATGCACCCTCAATGTCCGTTCTTACCTGAGGTCATTTCTATGAACACATTAGCAGAACCATTGCAGGCCCAGCCGTGCAAAACCTATCACTGCAGGGCCTTTAGCCAATGGCTCAAGGAACAATTGCCAAAGCGATTTAAGCGTTTGATTTTTTTGAGTTCCGCTATGGCTGCACTCCGCTGGAATCAATCCACCGATGCCAGTATCCTGAAACGCATCAACGCAGGATTGAGTCTTGCCAGCAATCCTGCCGCCCTGGAACTACCCGCCCTTAAATACCGCTGGATTTGGAAAAATCCACCGACTCTAAAACCAGATGGGTCTGAAACTACTCCGGACTTTTTAGTCCTGGCTTGTAGTTTAATTCAAATGGCGCCGTTATGCATCGTGTACGGCCCCGTTGAAGAGATTGCGCTGGATTTGAGATCATTATACCAGGTCGTTAATTCATTGGTGTAATTGCCCTGCATAAAGCCCTAGGAGCTTCCTTTTACAGGAAGGCTCCTAGGGCGTTTTATGACGTATGCCGCATGACTCAATAGACTAAAAGAAAGATTAAGCCGTTTGATGAATTTGATTCCACAGGGCCCGTACCCCTTGTTGGGGTAAGTCTGCCAGGCTCTGAAAGCTTTTTTGTAAGCGATTCGTCTTTTGGACTTCATTTACTGAAGCCAATTCATCTACGAGTAATTTAACTACTTGCAGGCAGACCCGACCGTCATATTGCAGGAGTGCAATAAACTCTACGTATTGGGCCACTTCATACACCCCTCGAGACAGTTCTAGGGCCAGGGCGGAGGATAGATAGGCAATCTTATTTTTATCATACTGCTCTTGAATGATATCCAACAAGTGCACCATCTCCTGAATTTTCTCTTGGTAGCCGTGCAGTATCTTGATATCCAACAGATGAGCCAACCGCTGGCTTTGTTCAATCAAAGGTTCTACATCGGCAAAGCGTTCTAAAACGGCTTTCAGGCGGGCTTTCGAGATACCGGTATCTTTCTTAAAGAATAAAGACAACAGCGGTGTCGTTTCTGACCGATACGTATTTAAGGCACCGTAGGTCATTGTCGTCGGTGCTGCTTTGTTACGCAGTTCCGGGTTATTGACCACGGTGGTTAGGTATTGGTTAAACTGCGTCATAACGCCTTGGTGTTTCAACCCGCTATCCAATGCTTGTGTCAATATACGGCTATAGGGCAATAGATGCCCTTTGAAGTTTTCCGGTACCGTGATCAAGCGTTCACCAAAGATCTGCAGATCCAACTGTTGGATATTGCTTAATGCTTGGCGGGTGGTTTGATCATGTTGTATTTTATAGCCCACTTTCTGATCGAACGACTGAATCAATGCCGTGTCTTCAGGGTCTTTCTTACTGAAAAAAGTGAGCTGCGTTTGCAGCTGGGACAATCGGGTACGGAAGGCAGGCAAAATGTCGTGAAACAGCTGCGCTAGATTTTGTGTAAATTGGCCTTCTAATGCGATCCGCTCTAACTGGTGCTCAATGGACACCACGGGTAGCTCTCTTGAATATAAAGTAGTTCTCATACGGACCTCATATGCCGTCATAACAGGGGTGTCCCAAAGAGCGAACCGAATCGTCACCGACGGACAGTGACGATTTGGAATCGCTTGGGATAATCATAGCATTACTTGCGAAAGGCTCAATAAATTCCTAGAGCCGGTGTTCATGATGTGGCCTATTCTTATTGCTTGCTTTGGAGTCTTTTATGTTACGTCCTAATTTCGAACCTGCCCCCCACCACAAAATCATGATCAACATCGGCGCATTGTTGGATATTCCCACCGGCCATTATGTCCAAGGGGCCTACGGTGAAAGTATCCTCAATGGCGGTTTAGGGTTACTGACGGGGGTTACGGGAATTGGCAATAACTTCAAATCCACCGTAATGGATTACATGATGCTGTCGGCGATGGATCGCATTGGGTGCATGACGGAGACCAGTGGCTCAACGTACGACACAGAGATGAACCGTATACCCGCCCGTATGGAAACCCTCGCTAACAGCTTTGAAAGTTTCAAAGACCGAAACGTAGTGGAAGACGGTACGTGGCTGTTAACGGATAAGACCAAATACTACGCAGACCGCTGGTATGAAATCTTGAAACAGTTCTTACGGGATAAGCGCGACAACGGTAAAGACTTGTCGCAGAAAACCCCTTTTCTGGACCGCGATCTAAAACCGTTCTACATTTTAACCCCAACGTTTACCAGCGTGGATAGTTTCACGTTGTTTGAGACGGAGAATATCGCTAAAATCCAAGATGAAAACTTACTGGGTGACAGTGGGGGCAATGTGATTCATATGCGGCAAGGTTTAGCCAAGACCCGTTTCATGATGGATATTCCGGCAGCAGCGGCTCGGGCGCAACATTATGTCTTACTCACGGCCCACATGGGTAAAGATATCTCGATTCCGACCGGCCCAATCCCGCAAGCCCCTGTCAAGAAATTGCAATACTTAAAAAATGGCGACAAGATGAAAGGGGTGACGGATCAGTTTTTCTTTTTAATGAGCAATTGTTGGCATGCGTACAATGCAGCTCCCTTATTAAATGACAAAAACAAAACGCCCGAATACCCTGCCCGCCCGGATGATAATGCCAGCGGGGATGTGGATTTGAATCAAGTCTGTTTGCGTCAATTACGGGGTAAGTCGGGTATGACGGGCTATGTTTTAAACTTGATCGTCAGTCAAACTAGCGGCATCTTGCCCAGCCTGACTGAATTTCACTATATCAAAGGAGAAGATCGCTTCGGGTTGAATGGGTCACTGCAACATTATGCACTCGACTTATTACCCGATGTCAAACTCAGCCGTACCACCATTCGGCACAAATTGGACCAGGATCCGGTGTTACGCCGTGCGATGAACATTACGGCAGAACTCTGTCAGATCCATCAGTATTGGCGGCACTTAAAGGGCCAGGACATCCTCTGCACCCCGAAAGAGTTGTATGAGGATCTGAAGAATCAAGGGTGGGACTGGAATGTCCTGCTGAATACCCGCGGTTGGTGGACCGTCAATAATGACCAACACCCTATTCCGTTTCTGAGCACCATGGACTTATTGCGCATGCGCAAAGGTCTGTATTTTCCATACTGGGCGAACCCTGATAAAACGCCCAAAACTTAATTTACGCTATTGAGGATACTTTCCCATGACTACATTGAACCCATACCACCAGGGCATCCACGACTACCATGCGGCACGTTTGCCGGATGAGCCAGATCTGGTGGCCTGGATGCGCGACCGTTTGATCCATCTCGGTTTGTTGCCAGAAGTCGAACAGTATTTCGACACCCACCATTACGTACAAGATGCCCGAGATAAGAACCCTCGGGTACAGCGTTTTCTGCTAAACCAATACTGGAACTTGCAGCTCATGGCCTGTCCGGCTATCTCGATCAATGAGCGGTATTGTCTCATTTACCAAGGCGAAATCACCGACTGGCAGCGGTTAATGGACGATACCATCTTCCCATTTGCACAGCGGAATCGACTACCGATGACATTGTCCCATGAGCGATAAACGCAAAAAAGCCCGACAACTCACCGAAGCCTTTATTTTACAACAACTGGATGCCATGGTCCCCGGCGGACCCACCGTTGAACTGTACAAGACCTACTTTGCACAATTGTCAGATGTCGCGTTTGATCAGTTCATACAGAGGCTAGAACGCGGTGAACAATTCTTGACCCTGACGATGCCCAACTTTGGCCTGAGCCCTAAACTGGAACGCAATTTAGCACTCGGTGAGAAACTAGGACACTCCTTTTTTCAACGGCTGTGGATCGGGGCCCATGACGGCATCCCGACCCATTTGACACCGGTGCCGGTTTTAGTCATCGACTTACCGCTCCGTCGGGCATCGCAGATGCTGGTCAAAAAACTCTCGGTGCAAGAATCAGACAAAACCCACGACATTTTATCAGGACAACCCACCGGCGAAGCCCGACGCGGCGCGAAAATCTCGTTCCCAGAATTACAGGTCTTAACGGCCATGGGTCTGGACAAAACCGTTGTAGAACTGTTTAAGTTCCGGGGTGGTGATACGAAAGGGCGTCGTGCCCTCAATGCCATGATCAACCGCAATGGCGGTGCGAACCTAGAGACCCTGAAGCATTATGCAGGGGGTGTCGAATCGACCCGTACGGTCAGCACGTTTCTAAAAGCGATGCATCTGGCCAATACGCTGTGAGGGCATAGGCTACTGGGCGTATTAAGCGCCCAGTAGCCTATGCGGTGTCTGTATTTTTTCTACAGTGAGGTCGTATGTCTGAATCGTCTACATCCATATTGTGCATCGAGTTGGATTGCTTACTGGATACCCGGTTGGCCACCCTGTATCAGATTGATCCTGCGGCGGCATCAGACGCAATGGCGTCGGGGTATGAGCAGCGGGTTGAGGATCGGTTTAAGGTCGATGCCGCTTTGTTTCATTCCATGTATGCAGCACGGGATCGGCTTATTTTGAAAAACAGTCTGATGACACCTATGGTCCGACTGTGCCGTGAGTTTGTTGAACAGACGTTGCGGCAAAAAACCGATGGGCCGTTTCAATACACGCCTCAAATTCTCATCAACGCATACCCGTATGTCTTAGCAGATTCTGAGACCGAAACGATTACGCGTGCGGTTGCCACTGCCGTAAAGGAATACTGTGATATTCAAACGGTCTTTTACGATTATGTGCAACTGAGTCCCGCCTGGGTCAAACAGACTTGTAGTATTCTGGTCTTGTACCATTACCCGGATTGGCTGGAATACCACAGTTTGAATGGCAATTGGAAAAAAACCACCTGTCCGGAAGTGACCTTAATGGGGCCGGCAATGTATTTTAACGGATTGCCGTCGGATCAGATTTTGACAGAAGCCAAACAACTGCAATTGACTCCATTCGAGGCCATGGAACAATTGGCCGGACCTTTGATCCAGTTATCATTATTGCCCATTCGGTATTTTTCAGCTGAAATTCCTTACAGTCAGATGGCATCGGCATCCCGCATGAAGGCATCGTAAGTGAGTTCATACACCCCGATGTCCATTTCACCGGGCACGGCATTGAGTTCCAGCTTGACCTCTACCTTAGGAGGTTCGTGGGCGATGGGTGTATCCGCATGCTGTTGATTGGTTTGACGGAGTACCTCCGTAATCATGTCAAACATCTGTTGTCGCTGCTGGGTGTTTTCCTCATTGAGTTTAAGTTTCGCTTTGGTATAGACATTGCGATCAATGCCGTCTAAGGCTTGGTGCAAAGCAGCCCATTCGCCTTGGTGTTTGGGCATTCGGCCATCCTCGCCCATGAAGTGATCAATGATCTTCAGGCGGGTGTCTTGAGTCTTGGCCAGCAATTGCTGGTCATCTGGATTAAAAAGTGCAGGGGTGGACATGGTCGACTCCGTAAAAATACAATGACATATACTACTTTTGAGGAACCCGTATGGGCTGGCTCTCTCGACTTTTCTCGATCCGCTGGAAACCTCAGCACACGCCCTTGGCGCTGCCAAGTCCCCAGTACACGTTACCGGACCATGGCCTGGAACAGCTCCGACGAATTGATCCATGGGACTTTATGGCGGTATACCAACCACAATACCGATTGACCCGCTGTTCGGTCTTGTACCCGTCCATCGCACAGTATACGCAGCATTTGGATCAAGCCTATGAAGCCTTGATCCGCAATGATGCGGTAGTCGGCGTACGGTATAACCCGGTGCCGACCGAGCTGGCCCTCTGGTCGTTCTTCTTAAACGATCAAGGCAGTTATACGGATCCGGTCGCTGCTGTGGAACGGTGGCGATCGGCAGCGGTTACGTTCTTAGTGACTTACCGAGACACCGATGCCCCCTATGGGTCACCATCGGCTTATCGGCTCTCATTGTTAGAGCAACTGCTCAACAATACTGTCTCGCTGGCTGAATTATTTGCCAGTCTGTAGACAACCCTTACCACGACCGAGTAGTGAAAATACTCCACACGACCTTTCAGGAGACATTATTTATGGCTTTTCATAAGCAAACTTTACGCGATTCGAGCCAACGACTAGGCGGTGTCGCACAGTCAGGGGGCATCGACAGTGTGCTCGCCGTGTTATTTCAAAAGATTCTGCTGGATTTGCGGATCCGTGAAAATCAGTTTCATCGACTTATGGAGAGCTTTTTGATGAATCCACGTAATGCCCGTACCGGTGATGTTAAGGACCGTAGCCGGGCACGAGGAAACTTAAAGAAGGAGCTGTTTAAGAACACTATGACGTGGCGAGTCTTTATTAAAGGCATGCGATTTCTGAACATTCCTCGGTTTGAACTGATCATTCGGCTACATCACCGCAATCACACGATGACCGAGCATAACATCATCGTCGCCCTGGACGAGATTGGCGAACCGTATAACGACATCATTACCGAACAAGAGGCCCCCCATGATTCTGAGTGAACTAGGTCCGCTGGTCATTGCCGTGTTTGACCGCGAATTAGAGCGACAAATGCTGCCGCAGCATCAAAGCCGCATCCTGAATTTCTTTTATCGGTGGTATTGCCAAGAACGGCTGTATTCGATACTGTTGCCGGATACGCTGCTGCGTACGACGGAAACCGTATTCGGTGATGAAATCCTAAGGGATTTTGTCTTGAATATGACGCGTCAAATTGCCATCTACCTCAGTCCGGAGGAGCCTACCGTACTAACGAAAAACAAACCTGAAATGCCGGCCTACATTCGGCAACTGGTGGTGGGCTTAAGTCAGGAAGATGCGGCGGCCGATGTCCCTTGTTTGGTGCCCAAACAACTCTATTCACAGATGGCGTTAGATGCCGATTACTGTGAAAGTATCTTGGTGCATAATGACTGGTTGGTGGTCTTACTGATCCTGTATCTGTTCTTTCACCAATCGACGTGGTACCGTACGGATGGAATCCCCTCAGAGACGGAGGGCCTGACTCCACCCCCGATGCCTTAAGGAAAGGGATATCGTTTGACTTGATGGGAGTATGTATATGCGTAACGAAACTTTTACCCCAGACTTTCAGGCGTCTGGGTTCACTCGACCACGACGATCGCATTCCGCCATCGCCCCGTTGCCATCCCCCATGATGCTCGGTCAAGACGGAGTCGATCATCTCAATATATGGAACTGTGGCGAAACCGCACTGGGTGCCTTTTTGGATCAACGTACACAAGCGGCGTTTATCCATAACTTGCTCGGTCGTTTCTGCTCCATTGAATCATTTTGGAAGTACGTCCTCTCTGCTGAACGTTATGATGAAATCCGTAGCCTGTCCGGCCGACGTTTGCGTAATTTCGAACGTCGTTTGACCCGTGCGGAAGTATACAACTTCCGGGCGATTATTATGGACGCCAATTGGCAAAAGCTGCAGCAATACCCGCGATGGGCGGAGATGCTGAAAGACAGCGCCTTGAAGTTGGAGTGCTACTATATCTACAAGCGTGAAGACGGGATCCGGATTCGTCCCGACTGCGGGCCTTGGTTGATTTCGGGGTTTGAAGAGATTCGGAAAGCCTTGCAAGAAGATCGCTTACCGAACTTTCAATTCTTGAAAAATAGGCCCCAACTCTCGATCGTGGAATGTTTGAAATTTCCGAAACTGCCCGATGCCGAAGCATTCAACTCAGAAGAAGAGCAGGAGCTGATTGCCCTGTCTCAAAACCTGTTGAATGCCGAGTCTGATGCAGAAATGCATACTGACACGGGGCTAGACCAGGGTCTGTTGACGGAGTTCCAATAGGCTATAGAGGAGAGCACCTGAGGGTGCTCTCTTTTATGCTGTCTTATTTTTTTACAGAGGTCATTATGGCAATACCTGCAAATCGATTTGAATTTTTAGATAAAGAAACCAATGTGGCGGTCAAAGATTTTCTGACCAATAACAGCTCCAGCATCTTTAGTGAGCTGATGCCGAGCTTAGGGAAGATCGGGGATGCCTTGGGTGGGTTGATGGACGGAGGCGGGTTGATGGATGAGCTCTCGGGAGTCGTGGGCGGTGAAGGCGGTATGATGGGGGGGTTGACGAGCGCCGTGGGGGGATTGACAGATGTCGCCAATATGGTGCGGGAAGTTAAAGATCAACTCAGTGGCGGGTTTGACTTGAGTAGCTTAGGGGATTTGGATCTAGATAAGCTAGGAGAAACCTTTCTAGGTGGGGACA
>JBPCSC010000593.1:0-2816 GCA_051007495.1 Methylococcaceae bacterium
GGTATCTTCTGGCTTGGCCCAGGTGTTGTACGGGCGGGTTCGAATGTACGTCTTTCATTCAAAAAAATGTTAATAAATCACAGTTTTTGCCGCCAACACTGGCGTAAAATACCCTCATTTAATCTGTATTTTGACCCAGGCAAACCAACCCTTCAGGAACCAAGGAGCTAACGCACCATGACCACTCAGTCCCTCTCCCCCAACAACGACAAGAAAAAAGGCACTGGCGGTGCCGATTCCATCAACGGTCTGGCCGGAAACGACACCATTACTGGCCTGGCGGGTAACGACACCTTGCTCGGCGGTGTCGGCAATGATTATCTGGATGGCGGCACCGGCAACGACACGCTATCAGGCGATGCCGGCAACGATACCGTGCTGGGTGGTGCCGGTAATGATGCCCTGGACGGCGGGGCCGATAACGACACACTGGATGGCGGGGCAGGGTCCGACACCCTCAACGGCGGCACCGGTGCTGACTCGCTATTCGGTGGCGACGGCAATGACATGTACTTCGTAGACAACACCGGCGACCGAGTGATTGAACTGGCCAAATCCACCAGCGGTAAAGACACGGTCAAAAGCAGCATTAGCTACACCCTGCCCGTCAACGTCGAAAACCTTGAACTCACCGGCCTGGCCAATCTAAACGGCACCGGCAATACAGCGGCCAACAAAATCACCGGCAACGACGGCGATAATCTGCTCAATGGGGGCGATGGGTTTGACACCCTGATCGGCGGCGATGGCGACGACACCCTGATCGGCGGGACGGGTGTGGATCAGTTGATCGGCGGCGACGGTTCCGACACCTACCAGATCAGCAGCACCGAAGACAAAATCGTTGAGACGGCCAAAGACGGTGATGAAGACGTAGTCGAAAGCAGCGTCAATTATGTTTTGGGAGACAACCTGGAAGTATTAACCCTGACCGGCACGGGCAACATTAACGGCAGCGGTAATGACCTGAACAACGCTATTGAAGGCAATGAATCCGACAATGCCATCAACGGTGTCAGTGGCGACGACACCCTGACGGGCAATGGCGGTGACGACACGCTGGAAGGCGGGGCAGGGGACGACGAAATTGATGGCGGTGCAGGCGATGATACGGTGATTTACCAGGGTAATCGGGACGATTACAAAGTGTTTTTGGACACCGACAGCCAGACCTGGGTCGTCCAGGACATCAACGGTACCGACGGTGACGGCGTAGATGAAGGCACCGACCGCCTCACCAATATCGAAACCCTCCTGTTTGCCGACAGCCCTTATATTCCCGGACAACCCCGACTCAGCGTAGCCGACATCAGCCTGACCGAAGGCAATACCGCCAGTCAAACGACCCGCTTCATTCTGAACCTTTCGGAACCGGCCATCCGCCCCATCACGGTCAGCTACACCACCGTCGACAACACCGCCCTCGCCAATTCCGACTACATCGCCAAAACCGGCAGCGTGACCTTTGCCCCCGGTGAAAGCCAGCAAACCTTCCCCATCAGCATACTGGGCGATACCCTGCTCGAAGCCAACGAAACCTTCCTGTTGCAACTGACCGATGTCACGGGAGCCGACCTCGAACGCACCCAGGCCACTGCCACACTGCTGAATGACGACCTCCCCAGTATCGCCATCAGCGGAACCCGCATCAATGAAGGCAATAGCGGCCCCATGCAAACACTGCTGACGGTCACGCTCTCAGCCGCCGCCACCGCACCGGTCAGCGTGCAATACAACACCGCCGATGGCACCGCCAATGCCGACAAAGATTACACCCAGACCAGCGGCACCCTGAACTTCGCCCCCGGTGAAACCAGCAAAACCATCGCCCTGACCACACTGGGCGATACCCTGATCGAAGGCGATGAAACCTTCCGCGTACAACTGGCCAATCCCAGAGGCGCGACGCTCACGACCAACGCCGCCTCGGCACTCGTCACCGTAGTCGATGACGACGTTTTGAGCCTGAGCCTCAGCAGCGACAAAACCAGCCTCAAAGCCGGTGACACTGCCAATTTGCGCATGATCTTCTCTGACATTCCCAAAAACTTCACCGCCAGCGACATCAGCCTGACCGGAGGGAATCTCAGCGGCTTCCAGGCCGATGTCAGCGGTAAAATCTACACGGCCCTGTTTACCCCCAACAGCGCGATCGACAACTTCCAGGCCAGCCTCACCGTAGCAGCCGGCAGCTACACCGACAGCCAGGGCAAACCCGGCCCGGCCAGCAACAGCCTCAGCTTGACCGGCGACACACAAGCCCCCTCGCTCAACATCAGCAGCGACAAGACCAGCCTGAAGACGAACGAAACGGCGAATTTGACGTTTAGTTTTAGTGAAATGCCGACTGGGTTTGATGTGAGCGACATCAGCGTATCCGGCGGAAGTATTAGTGGTCTGAATGGAACCGGCTTAACCCGCACGGCCTTATTTACCCCAACCGCCAATATCAATAACCTGTCGGCCAGTATCAGCGTCAATGCCAATACTTATACCGATGTCGCTGGTAATAATGGCCTGGCCAGTAATGGTTTGAATTTGACCGGCGACACACAAGCCCCCAGCCTGAGTATCAGCAGCGATAAAACCAGCTTGAAAGCCAATGAAACGGCGACTGTGACGTTTAGTTTTAGTGAAACCCCTATCGGGTTTGATGTGAGCGACATCAATTTAACCGGCGGCAGCCTGGGCTACCTGAGCAGTGCGGATGGCGGCAGAACCTACACGGCGGTCTACACCCCGGTCGCCAATAGCCGACAAACCGCCAGCATCAGTGTGAATGCCAATACCTACACCGATGCCGTCGGCAACTCAGG
>JBPCSC010000594.1:0-5341 GCA_051007495.1 Methylococcaceae bacterium
CTATTGGCCAGTGGGTATAACCAACCCATACGCCTACATGATCCCACTGCCCATGCTGAAATAATGGCGTTACGTGAAGCCGGCAATACCTTGAACAATTACCGGCTTAACGACACCACCCTTTATGTCACACTGGAACCTTGCGCCATGTGTATGACCGCCATGGTTCATGCCCGGGTCAAGCGTTTGGTGTTTGGGGCCGACGATCCGGCCCGAGGGGCGGTTATCAGTGTCCTGCACCTGGCCGAGGCCGATTTTCTTAACCATCGCGTCGAGTATCAAGCTGGGGTTATGGCGGAAGAATGCAGCCTGTTATTAAAAACCTTTTTCAGGAAAAAACGCGGTAAATAGAGTGAAGAGTGAAGAGTGGATTTTGAAAGATAATGCACTCATTTCACTAATCACTTTTCAAAATTAAAACCTCAGGTTTGCCGGGCTTGAATGGCGGTGATGACTACGGTGTTGACGATGTCTTCCACGGTACAGCCACGGCTCAAGTCATTCACGGGTTTGCGTAGTCCTTGCAGAATCGGTCCCATGGCAATGGCTCCGGTTTCTCGCTGCACGGCTTTGTAGGTGTTGTTGCCGGTGTTGAGGTCGGGGAAGATGAACACCGTGGCTTGTCCGGCTACCGGTGAATCCGGCATTTTTTGTGCGGCTACTTCAGGATCAACGGCCGCGTCGTATTGGATTGGCCCTTCCAGCAGCACATCAGGCCGTAGTGAGCGGGCGATGCGGGTGGCTTGACGCACTTTTTCCACGTCCTCGCCCTGGCCCGATTCGCCCGACGAATACGACAGCAAGGCTACTTTAGGTTCGAGTCCAAACATACGGGCGGTGTCGGCTGAGGCAATGGCAATCTCGGCCAGTTGCTCGGCATCCGGGTTGGGGTTCACGGCACAATCACCGTACACCACCACGCCGTTGTCCAGACACATAAAAAATACTGAGGACACGATAGAAAAACCGGGCCGGGTGCGGATGATCTGCAAAGCCGGACGCACCGTGTGCTGGGTGGTGTGTATGGAACCCGACACCATGCCGTCGGCATCTCCCTGATGAACCATCATGGTGCCGTAGTGCGAGACATCTTCCATCAGTTCCCGTGCTTGCTCCCGGCTAATTCCCTTGTGACGACGCAGTTCGTGGTAGATGTCAGCGTACGACTCAATTCGGTCGCTGGTGGCCGGATCCACAACACAGACCTGATCAAGATCAAGCGGGATGTCGTGTTTTTTGATCAGGGCGGCCAGCACGTCGGCCTTGCCAAGTAAGGTGATGGTGACAATTTTGCGGGCAATCAACTCGGCGGCGGCTTTGAGTATGCGTGGTTCTGTGCCTTCGGGCAAAACGATGTGCTTGCCGGCCGCCTGGGCCTGCTGTACCAGGTTGTAGAGAAACATTTTGGGGGTCATGCCCCTGACCTGCACCGCTCCCAACCAGGCATTCAGTGCATCACGATTGACCGCATCGGCGAAAATACGAATCCCCCGGCTGATTTTTTCTGCGTCGGCGGCCATCAGGGCGGCATGAACTTCACCCACCGCCTTGGCCGTGCTGAAGGTATCTCCTTTTACCGTCAGTATGGGCAAAGGTGCCGACAGGCCTTCTATCAGTTTAAGAATGGAAGAATCGGGTTGCAGGCCAGTGGAAAGCAACAAGCCGGAGAGACGCGGATAATTGCTGGAGAGATCGGCTTGTATGATGCCCAGGATTACATCGCCCCGATCGCCGGGCGTTATCACCAGTTGATCGTCCTTGAGCCAGGTGATGGCATGCTGCACCTGCATGGCCGCCACCAGAAAACCAGACACCAAACCATCCAGGCGATCTTGCCCGAACAATACCTCTGCACCGAGTTGTTCGACGACCTCCCGCATTCTGGGGCTGGCCAATTTTTTATCGTATGGCAAAACAGCCAGCAGCATTTCAGCGCGATCAAACGTATCGGCCAATGCGTGTTCCAGTTCGCAGATGTGTTGAGGATCGGCCCGATTGATAAACACCCCGGCCACTTTACAGCCTCGGGCTTCATACGTGTCGACGGCACTTTTAAGCGGTAACAGCACATCTTCAGGTTGACGCTGATGGGCATTCCCCACCATCAACACCGCACACCCCAGGTTGCGGGCAATGTCGCAGTTAAAATCAAATTCCTGGGCCGACAACTCACCCATAAAGTCTGTGCCTTCGCACAATATAAAATCAGTATGCTGCTCCAAGGCCTTGTACGCCATGATGATGCGATCCATGATCACACCGGATTGCCCCCGTTCAATCAGTGACTTGACCTCATCCAGAGTCAGCGCGTAAGAAGACGCATAACTTTGCGCCAAATTGAAATGACCGAGTATCAGGTCAATGTCTTCGTCCCGCTGCTCCTCGTCCAGAGCAGAAATGACCGGACGAAAAAAACCGACGCGGGTGGTTTTTCTGAGTACAAACTCGATAATACCCAGGGCGGCCAGGGATTTGCCGCCCCCGGCTTCAATGGTACTCAGATAGAGGGAACTGGTCATGGTCGTGCTATGCCTTCAGGTGATGGAAGAAGAAAAAGCCTCATTATGGCGGGTTCGTGTTGAGATTAGGCATAAATTAAAGACTCAAGCGCACCGTACAAGCTTACGTATTTCATTCAAAACGAAAAAAATGGGTAATATGTCGCAGAATTTCTGTCTCGCGCCGACTATACTCATCCCCACGCGATCTGCACGGGCGAACGCTGCACTTGTTAATACTGCATCCATAGAGAAAAGCATGAACGTACTCAAACACCTCATATTGGCCGGTTTCAGCCTGGTACTGGCGGCACATCACGTCTCGGCGGCCACCATTGGCCGTTCGCCCAGTCAGACCACAAAGCCGCCAGTCAAACCTGCCGGGCAAACTGAACTGACGGCTAAACGCCTGCGCACCATGCTTGAGGCACACCCCGATGCCGACACGCTGGGGTTGTGGCTAAAAGACTACGACTTTCTGGCTGAGTCCAACAAACGTGGGCACTACAGAAAACTCATCGTATACGGAAAAAAAACAGCAAGGCCGGTTACCGTACACCACCAAACTCTCGCTCAAGCCAGCAAGCGCGTTCGTTCAGCGCAGAAATCGCCAGCCCAACTTAAACCAAACCACACACTGAAGCTGAATCTGCCCAATGGCCAGCCTATAACATTGGTTCAGGATGAAATCACCCGCAACAGCAACGGCACGCTCACCTGGGTCGGCCATTTGTCGGGTCAACAAGTGCTGCCTAGCGTGTTGAGTTTTGACGGTAATGGAGTCACCGGTCTGATCAAAACCCCCGATAAAACCTATCATCTGGACACCATCAACCAGACAACCACCCTGACCGACACCGAAGCGGAAGGGCTGCGCCTGGCCAGTCTGCACGGCGATGTGGTGCCGTACACGATAACCGAACCCGCCAGCGTACCGGTCAGAAGTGTCCGCAGTGGAGCAAACTCGCGTGGCATCAAGCGCGTCAACGAAACCACCTATGCCCGCCAGGCCACGGTTTCGCCGGGTGGTTTGGTGGTGATTGATATTCTGGTCGCGTACACCAAAAGCCTGGCCGGATCTGATTTCCAGAGAAAACTCAATTTATACATTGCTTTAGCCAACCAAGCCTATAAAGACAGCCGCATCGACATCAGTTTGCGCCTGGCAGGCACTCAAGTCGTCGATTACCCGGATGATTCAGACAATACTCAGGCTTTAAACGATATTACCCAGAGTCAAGGCACGGTGCAGATACTCGCTGATTTAAAACAAAAACAAGCCGCTGATGCCGTGGTATTACTGCGCAGTTTTGTGGCGGATACCCAAGGCGGGTGTGGGAGTGCCTGGGTTAACGGTGCCGATGGAACACCTATGAGTCCTGACCGGGCATACGCGGTAGTCAGCACCGGGACTGACGCAGGGCAATACTGTTCCAACTATGCTTTGGCCCATGAACTCGGGCATATTCTGGGCGGCACACATGATGCCGAACATTCCAGCACACAAGGACGCTTCCCTTATTCTTACGGCTACGGAATTGAGGGCCGTTTTGGCGACATCATGAGTTATTACTCACCCGAGATCGGTTTATTCTCCAACCCCGAGATAAACCTGTGTGACGGTTTGGCCTGTGGTATTCCTGATCAATCGGATTTAAGCAAAACATTCAATAACACCGCACGCATAGTCTCAGGCTTCGCGGTAAAGCCCTGACAGGATGTGAATTGGCAGTGGGCATTCCAGCGTACTCTTGCTATAGTTCGCCTTCTTCCAAAACCATACAAAACCGGAGTAAATCATGGAATCACAAGCGTTCAAACTATTATTGTCCTTCATCGTTATCATGGCGATTGGTTTTATCATCGTCGGTACCACCCGCGAAACCCAGCAGGAAAAGGTACAAGGGGCCTTCTTGCAAACCGCCAACGTTTTAGGCAGCCTGGCCCTGGGGAAATGTTCCAGTGCTGTTGAGGAGCAAGTGGGTGAACCCCCTTACACCCCCACTGAAACATCCAGCGATCACATGAGTTATGTGAATCTGATCTGGAAAGGCAAAATCGGTACGGCTTCAGAAGCGGAATGCCGTTACGTTATGGATCAGGGTATTGTGCTGCTTCGCATCAATGACCGCACCCTTATTCAAAAAGATGGCCCTAATACTGCGGGCAGTACCGGTAAAGCCACCAGCGTGCATCATTAGTCCTCATCCATCGGGGGGCACGGATGCCCGCCGTTTCAGGTTCCAAGCCCCAATACAGCCAAGGCATATTCCATAATTTGATCGGGATTAAATGGCTTGGTGATGTACAGGTCAGCCCCCATTTCCTTGCCTTTGTCTTTATCATATTCCTGACCTTTAGCCGTCAGCATGATGATGTAAATATCCGTCCTCCCCCATTCCTGTTTTACCGTACGGCACACTTCAAACCCGTTCATGCGGGGCATCATGACATCCAGAAAAACCAGATCCGGTTGTTCTTCGCGTATTAATTCCAGTGCCCGTTCGCCGTGTTCGGCAAAATAAAACTCCACACCATGATCTTCCAGATCTTCCAGGGTTTGTTCCAGCAGCAACCTTATATGCGGTTCATCATCGACTATCAGTATTTTCCTGCTCATGGGTTTAGCCTTTTTAATTATGCCGGGTTTACAGGAGTAAACGCCCAGCGCACACTGCCTTTGGCCGCATGAAATATGCGGTCGTTTTGATCGCCGAACAAGCCGAATTCGCGGCGGAGTTCTATAGGGTTGTGCATGTCCCTGATACAGGGAATGCTGGAACCTACCGTGCGTTTTCTGACTATGGTTTCTCCTGTTACGTTGGTGATTTCCAGATCAATAC
>JBPCSC010000595.1:0-3100 GCA_051007495.1 Methylococcaceae bacterium
GACCAGCACCCGAATCTGCTGCGTGGTGGTACCGGGGGCGAAGGTGAGGCTGCCGCTGGTGGCGTTGTAATCACTGCCCGCCAAAGCGGTTCCATCTGCCGTACCGTAGTTGACGGTGACGGGTTGGTTGGATGCCGAGGAGAGGCTGACGGCGACCACGGCTTCAGTGCTGCCATTGTTGCCTTCCTGAACCTGGGCCGCAGCCACCGACAGCACCGGAACGTCGTCGTTGGTTAACGTCACCGTGGCGGTTTTGCTGCTTCCCAGTGTGGCGTTCTGAGCATTGCTGAGGCTGACGGTGAAGCTTTCATCCGGTTCGACCTGGGTATCGGCGGTTACGGGGATGCGAATCTGCTGCGTGGTGGTACCGGCGGGAAAGCTCAGAGTACCGGTTTTGGCGGTGTAGTCGCTGCCCGCTACCGCGCTGAAGTTGGCGGTGGCGTAATCGACGGTCACGGTTTGCGGTGAGGCGGCAGACAGGGTGACGGTCAGCACGGCCTCTTGAGTGCCGCTGTTGCCTTCATTCAGACTGACATCGGCCAGCGACAGCACTGGCTGGTCGTCGTTGCTGATGGTGACCGTTGCCGTGCCTGCCACGCCGCTGACCGTGGCATTCTGGGCGCGGCCTAAGGTGACGGTGAAGGTTTCGTTGCTTTCGACCTGGGTGTCGCCGCTGATGGGAATGCTGATTTTCTGGCTGGTAGTGCCGGCCGGGAAGGTAATGGTTCCGCTCATGGCGGTGTAATCACTGCCCGCCATCGCCGTTCCGTTGGCGGTGGTGTAGTCGACACTGACTGGCTGAGTGGCCGGGGCCGAGAGGGTGACGGTGAGATCAAGGTTCTGACTCCCGGCATTGCCTTCGGTGATCGTATTGCTGGCAATCGAGAGAACCGCTTGATCGTCGTTTTTGATTTTGACGGTCGCCGAGGCCGTGCTCAGAGCGGCATTCTGGGCATTGCTCAGATTGACGCTGAAGGTTTCATCGGCTTCGGTAAGCGTATCGCCGGTGACCGGAATCCGGATCTGCTGGCTGGTACTGCCCGCCAGGAAGGTGAGCGTACCGGTTTTGCTGGTGTAGTCGCTACCGGCAGTGGCGGTGCCATCGGCAGTGGCATAGGCTACGGTGACGGGCTGTGTGGCTGCGGTCGAGAGCGTCACGGTGAGCAGGGCATCGGTCGTGCCCGTATTGCCTTCGGTCAGTTCCACGCCGGTGATCGTCAAGCTGGCCTGGTCGTCATTCTGAATCGTGCCCACGCCACTGGCCTGTACCAGACTGGCTCCGACCGGATTGCTCAACACTACAGTAAAGGTTTCGTCGTTTTCCACCAGGTTATCCGCCTTGACCGGAACACTGAGGGTCTTCTCGGTTTCGTTGGGCGAGAAGGTGAGGATACCGGATAAGGTGGTGAAATCGGTACCGGCGATGGCGGTTCCGCTCTGTACGCTGTAATTGACCGATACCGGGGCGGTGCTGGCGGCAGAAAGACTAACGGTAAAATTAAAGCTGCTATCGACACCGGTGCCTTCGGGTTGGCTGATGTTTTTGATGCTCAGCGTTAGCCCCTGGGTGAGGTCGATTACGCCTTTGTCGGCAAACACCATGGATTCAACCCCGGTGAGTTCATCGCGGCCTTCATCCACGCCATCGCCATCGGTACCGTTGACATCTTCTACTACCCAGGAGGCACTGTCAGCATCGAAGAAAATTTTGTAATCGTCTTCATTGCCTTGATAAATCACCTGGTCGATACCGTCGCCACCGTCGATGACATCATCACCCGCCCCGCCTTCCAGAGTATCGTTGCCCGCGTACCCTTGCAGGGTATCGTCGCCGGCTTCGCCCTGGAGTTTATTGGCTCCGGTATTACCTTCCAGCGTATTGGCCAGTTCGTTGCCCGTCGCGTCAATGGCCGCCGCACCGATCAGGGTCAGCACTTCCAGATTATCGCCCAAGGTGTAGCTGACGCTGCTTTCCACCACGTCTTCATCCCCATCCTTGGCGGTTTCGACGATTTTGTCTTCGTTACTGCTAATCTGATAGGTATCAGAACCATCACCGCCGACGAGTAGATCGACACCCCCACCACCGAGCAAGGTGTCATCGCCCAGGCCACCCGTCAGGGTATCGTTGCCGTTTTTGCCATCCAGCAGGTTGTTGCCATCGTTACCGGTGATGACGTTCTTGCCATCGTTACCGATGCCTTTGAGGTCAGTCAGTCCGGTCAGGGTGAGGTTTTCAATATTGGCGGACAGGGTGTAATCGACCGAGCTTTGCACGGTGTCGATGCCGCTGGTTTTGGTTGCGGCTTCGGTGATGACATCTCTGCTGTTATCCACGATATAAAAATCACTATGGTCGCCGCCGATCATTGTGTCGATACCGATACCACCGATGAGGGTATCGGCTCCGGCCCCGCCGTCGAGTTTGTCGTTATCGGCTCCACCATCAAGTACGTCGTTGCCGGCCCCACCGATGAGGGTATCGTTGCCGGCATCACCGAACAGCTTGTCGTTGCCGATTCCGCCGTCGATGGAATCGGCACCAATACCGCCGCGCAGGCTGTCATCGCCTTTTACACCGGTGATGGTGTCGTTGCCAGCCAAGCCGTCAATGCTGTCGTTTTTGTCGGTGCCGATGAGTTTGTCGTTGTTAGCTGTGGGTACACTTTTGGCCATTGGGTTTTACTCCTTAGATTAGGTTTGAAAGAAAAAAGCACAAAAAAAACCCACCGGCGTTATGAAACGCGGGTGGGTGCGGGTTGGAAAAATGGAAAACGGGCTTGACGGCCAGGCCGTCGGAACTCAGGCGCGAGTTGCGAGTTGAGAGTTTCGATTTGCGAGTTGCGAGTTGCGAGTTGCGAGAAAAATGCTGGTCGAAATCAGGTGATTTTGTCCAGCGTTTTGCAGCAAAACCTGCGAGGGGAATTTGGTATGAAAAGGGTACATCATGTTGGCTTGTAGAGGCTGGTGCCGTGCAGGTATGAATCCATATTGCCATTTCGATCATTCGATAAGATGACAAGATTGCCATTAACTGTGGCAGCTTAGATATTACCCACATGGGCGAGATAAGCCACCTTGTAATCCATCACTCCATTCC
>JBPCSC010000596.1:0-8497 GCA_051007495.1 Methylococcaceae bacterium
CCTTTGCTGTCTTTGGCCAGTAGTGGATCCCAGTAAGAACCCCAAACCACTTTAACGACGTTCCAACCCGCGCCCCGGAATTCGGCTTCCAGATCCTGAATGATTTTGCCATCGCCCCGTACCGGCCCGTCCAGACGCTGCAAATTGCAGTTCACCACGAAGATCAGATTATCCAAACGCTCACGCCCGGCCAACCCAATGGCTCCCATGGATTCGGGTTCGTCCATTTCACCATCACCGCAGAAGCACCAGACTTTTCTACCCTGGGTAGACAATATGCTGCGGTCGTCCAGGTATTTCATGAAGCGGGCCTGGTAAATGGCCATGATGGGCCCCAGGCCCATGGAAACCGTGGGAAATTGCCAGAAGTCCGGCATCAGCCAGGGATGTGGATATGAGGACAAACCATTGCCGCCGATTTCGGCGCGGAAGTTATCCAGTTGTTCGTCGCTCAGCCTCCCTTCCAGGTAGGCACGGGCATAAATGCCGGGTGCGGCATGGCCTTGAAAATAGATCAGATCACCGTCGTGATCCTTGCTGGCCGCCCGGAAGAAATTGTTGAACCCCACATCGTAAAGCGTAGCCGCCGATGCAAATGAGGCGATGTGGCCGCCGTACTCGGTCGATTTGCGGTTGGCCTTAACCACCATGGCCATGGCATTCCAGCGGATGTAGGAGCGGATGCGTTGCTCCATTTGTGGATCACCCGGCATACGCGGTTCCATGTGGGCGGGGATGGTGTTGATGTAGGCGGTGTTGGCGCGATAAGGCAAGTTAGCCCCGGAGCGGCGTGCCTCATCGACTAAACTTTCGATCAGAAAATGGGCGCGTTCTACACCTTCGGTTTCGATTACGGCTTGCAGGGCATCCAGCCATTCCCGGGTTTCGCCGGGGTCGATGTCTGAGGTGGGGCGAGTGGTTTGGAACAGATTTTTATCGGCGGACATGGGGGGGAATCCTGATTTCAGAGGTGAAACGAACCCGTTGCGCAGGTTTGCCATGGAAAACAGTCCGGTACGGACATTGGTGTGTATTGTGGCCTAATTGCCCGAAATTTGGGAGTCATTATGTGTCAGGAACTTATTGCCGGGCCAGATGCTTTCCTGCCGCCATACTCGGTCTTTCCAGGTAGTGGTAAGACCATCGAGACAGGCACAGAGAAAATCCAAGGGTCAGCAACCAACCGCACAACCACAGGCCAAATCGGTGGGGCAGGTGTGGTTCCAGTGCGTTAAGAATGGGCGGAATCAGCCCAATCAACACGGCGATGTGCAGCAGGTAAAGGCTATAAGAGACTTTACCTATCATCCTTGGCAGCGTGCCGTTCAATACGCGCTGGGCCTTGGGCGAGCCTCCTGCGTACATCAGAATCAAAACAGCACCGATTCCTGAAATTAACCACAGCCCGGTTTCATTTAACCAACCCTGATGAATGTCGTTGACGGTGTACATAAGAATTCCCAATATCAGCAGGACGCGCCGATGCAGTGGCCGTGCCAGCAGATAAGCAGACAACGCACCCAGATGGCGGGCCAGCACCAGCCCCATCATAAAATGCAGCAGAAATACCGGCACACCGAGCAAACTGACCACCAATAGCGTGAATGCCAGCAGCCAGGATAAGCCTCGTTGCAGCAACAATAAACCCACTGGCAACAACAAAGACAGGCTTAGCTCCAGTGCCAAAGTCCAGGCTTGCGGGATGAGCACCACAGTGGTGGGCAGTCGCAATAATAGGGCTTCACGAAGCATGTCGCCCCAGCTAAGGGCATGGCCCAGCCACATTTGACTCAGCCAGGGATCGGGCGGCAACACGCCGACAGTTGCCATAGGTGTTGAGCCTATGGCCAGATACAAGCCCGCACTCAGCACTAAAACGACCGCGTACGGTGGCCAGATTCGAAACAGACGGGTCAATGTGTAGCGACGCAGGGAAAACTGATCCAGTTGCGGGGTATGGCCGTTTCTAAAGTATTTGAGCGAAAGCACCAGCCCACTCAATACGAAAAACATGGAAACCGCCGCCGTGCCGTCCCACCAGATGTGCAAGGGGGAAAAATCCAGAACCCGACTGCACAGGGTTCCGGTACACGGCAAACCGTAGCCGATGATGTAATGCTCGCTGACCACCGCCAGAGCGGCCAGGCCGCGTATCGAATCAAGATAGGAAATGTGGGTGTGTTCGTGGCTCATCTTGGGGCGGTCATCGTCATCCCCTGCATCCCTTGAGTTGCACGGCGTACTGTTTTGCGGTGTTGGCCACTTTCTGGGCGACTCGGGTAAGCCAGGGCTTCTCGTTATAAGACTTGCGTCGGTAGCCACCCTGACCTTCGTGATAAGCCAGATATTGACGGTAAGCGTCCTGACTGGAGATACCCAACAGGGTGTGGCTTTGATTCATGTACCAGGCAACGAAATCGGTGGCATCAGCAAAATTATCCCGTTCGGCCTGGGTATGGCCGGTCTTGCTGATGTACCAATCCCAGGTTTCGTCTTTGGCTTGTCCGTAACCAAAAGCGGAAGACGTGCGCCACAGCGGCAGTAGGCCCAGAAACCAGTAGCGGGGTGGTCGGGCATTGTCCACAAAGCTGGATTCCTGGTTGATGATGGCCATTTGTACCGATACCGGTGCTCCCCAGCGTTGTTGAGCCTGAAAGGCACTGGCTCGCCAGTCTTGCCGTTCGCTGAACAGGCTGCACAGGTTGGCGGTGTGGCGCGGCGGACCCATGCTGGCGCAACCGGCCAGAGCCAGCATCAGCAAAAGCCCTGCGAAACGCGTGAATGAGCACAACATGGCAGATGCTACAAATTCAGAATTTCACCCGCAGCGCGTAGTCCGGTGAGATAAGCACCGTGTACGGTAGCGGGTGAGTCGGGCGAAGTGGCCTCTCCGGCAAAGAACAGCCGATCGGCTATTGGTTTTCCTAAATCAGTGCGGTGTTTGCGGCGACTGCCTACGCCGTAATACGAGTAAGCACCCAGGGCGTGAGGGTCTTTTGCCCAGCGGGTAATCTGCCAGGATTCCGGGTCGGGGATGTTTTTGCCGTAGAGGATACGGAGCGTGGCCATTGCCGCGTCTACGATGTCCTCGTCGGATCTGCTTTCGATCTCCCGACCGTAGTCGGCCGCATTGAACCCCAGCAGTATGGGTAATCCGGCGTAGCGTTCAAACCCGCTTATCCATTCGCACCAGTGCCCTTTATCAGCCGAAACATACTCCAGCCAGTCGTATCGACTGGGCCAGAATGCAGTCGGGAAGCGCAAATATGTTTTGTTGAGTACACCCATTCCCAGAAGCTGGATCGCTTCCTGTTTGGCCGTCGGCAGGCTGGGAGTAAAACGGATGCCATTGCTCTTGAGTACACCCAAAGGCACGGTGATCACCACTCTGTCAGCGGCGAAATCACCGGATGCCGTAGAGACGACGACCCCATTTCGGTCATAGCGAATGGCCGTGACGGGGTGATCCATGCGTATGTCCAGCCCTAGTGCCAGCCAATCGGTAAGGGCATCATAACCCTCAGGAAACAGGACATCCCCTCCTCCAAAATCATCGCTGTCGTCGAATGACTGCACCGACATCGCGTCGATGCTGCCCGAATACTCGTGTTCAAAGTTTGAGTTTACGTAAAAATTAAACGCCGCACGTTGATGCGGGGTCAGTGTGCGGTCATTGAAGGTTTGACTCAAAACAGCCCCTAACGAGGCGTCTCGCCCTGACTTACGGGCTTTGGCTATTGCCCGATCTATCGCTGTTCCCAGGGTATTGTCGATATACCGTTCAAACGCATCGGTGGCTTCCTGTCCGTTCGCGTCGTAGGTGATGGCGTTGTCGTAACCAGTAGCCACCCGCCGGGCACCAACTGTGTTGGCCAGGGTCGTCAGCGGATTGCCTTTGATGCCGTGTATCCAACTGGCACCGAGGTCTACCGGTGCGTCCGGCCAGGCCCGGCTTGTCCAGACTCTGCCGCCGGTGCGGTTCCGGCTTTCCAGCACGGTGACGGATCGTCCGGCCTTGACCAGCCGGTTGGCCGTCGCCAAACCCGCCATGCCGGCACCGATCACGATGATGTGTTCAGGACGTCGAGTTGCCGACTGAGCGCGGCTTTGAACGGCCAGGGCGGTCGACAAGGTGATGAGTGTATGCAGAAATTGACGGCGTTTCATGGTGATTCTTTCGGATATGAAAAACCCCGGCCCACCATGCGGCAGACCGGGGTTTTATGTGTAACTCGCTGGTAGCGAAAATTACTTCATCATGGACTTCTTGAACATACGATCCAGCTTGCTGCTGACATCTTCAGCAGCCGCTGCAGCGCGGCGTGCAGCAGATTCTGCACTGGCAGCCTTGGCTTCAGCCGACTGAGCAGCCGACAGTGCTTCGTCTGATGAACCCTTAACAGAGTTGATTTCAGCTTTCAGGCCATCAACCTGGCTTTGCAGATTGCTGATGTCGCTCTTGCTGGCGCAGCCTACGGTCAGACCCGAAGCTATCAGAACAGCGAAAAATTTGCTTGCTTTGATCATGGTGAAATTACCTTTGAATTTGAGATGAGAACAAAAAATCTTACGGTTCTTGACTGGAGCCAGTTCATCGACCGTGCTTGGCTAGTTTGCCGTGAAATCGGCAATGTTTCCACCACTATTTTGCGACATTTCTCGAACAACTACCAGCGTACCCTTCCTGATCCAGCGACTCAGGCGGTCAATTTGTTCGTTGGTCATGGCGATACAGCCATGAGTCCAGTCGAAAATCTGGTGGACTTTGGGATTCGCACTGCCCAAACCGTGTATGCCAATCTGACCGCCCAGGGCGGTGTCTTGGGGGGGGATTGAGTCACCTGTTGTTGCCCTCAATATGGCCTGATAGGCGCAGGAACCGATCAAACCACTCTGAAAGGCCCGTTCAGCGTTGTCACGGTTGGGGTAGGCAAACCCGTAAAACCTGTGATAACGGCTATTCTCATTAACCCAACCGATACGGTAATTGCCCAGAGGCGTTTTGTCGTCGCCTCTGGCCTTTTGGTATCCAAAGCCCCGGCGGCCTATCGCTATTTTCTCAAAAACTTCTAGCGGTTTATCTCCTTCCATGACGGTCAAAACATGTGGATGGGTGTCCACTTTCAGCCAGATTTCCTTGTCTGGCGTTTCTTCACTGGCTTGGGCACTGGCTAAAATCAGGCCAAACAATGCGCCCCAAACGGAACGATATTTCACGCATACCCCTTCATCTCAAGTAAAATGGAAACCGATCAACACACTAGGCTATCCGGCATTGCAATGGGCCAGACCCAGCAGTGGCGGGTGTTCATAACCAAAAAAACAACCTACGGAAACAATCACTATGCAGATCGAAAACCGTACAACCACCCCTTACCTCGACCAGAAACCCGGCACATCCGGTTTACGCAAGAAGGTTAAGGTGTTCCAGAAGGAAAATTATCTGGAAAATTTCGTTCAATCCGTGTTCGATACTCTGGAAGACGTGGGCGGTCAGACCCTCATACTGGGTGGTGACGGGCGTTATTTTAACCGGACTGCGCTTCAGGTCATCATCAAAATGGCACTGGCCAACGGCGTAGGCCGCTTACTGATAGGTCAGGGCGGCCTTTTGTCTACCCCGGCCGCGTCCTGTCTTATCCGCAAACACAAGGCTCTAGGCGGGTTCGTCCTGTCGGCCAGCCACAATCCCGGTGGCCCGGATGAAGACTTCGGCATTAAATACAACGCGGCCAACGGCGGCCCGGCACCCGAGAGCTTCACCAATGCCGTCTACCAACGCAGTCAGGTCATTTCAGCCTATCGAATAGCCACAGCTGACGATGTCGATCTGGACAACAAAGGCCAAACCCGCCTGGGTGACATGCAGATTGAAATCGTCGATCCGGTCGATGATTACGCTCAGTTGATGCAGTATTTATTCGATTTCAATTTGATCGAAACCGGGCTTAAGTCCGGCTCCATCACCTTGTGCTTTGATGCCATGAACGCAGTGACCGGCCCCTATGCCCGGCGCATCCTTGAGGACAGACTCGGCGCGGCGCAGGGTTCGGTCATCAACGCCATTCCGCTGGAAGATTTCGGCGGCACCCACCCTGACCCCAACCTCACCCATGCTCATGTTTTGGCTGAACTGATGTACGGGCCGCGTGCGCCCAGCCTGGGAGCGGCCTCAGACGGCGACGGGGATCGCAACATGATTATGGGAACCCGCTTTTTTGTTACCCCCAGTGACAGCCTGGCGGTGCTGGCCGCCAACGCCCATTTGTTGCCGGGTTATCAGAAAGGTCTGGCCGGAGTGGCGCGTTCCATGCCCACCAGCCAAGCCGTAGACCGAGTCGCCCGCGCCATGGGCATAGACAGCTACGAAACCCCAACCGGCTGGAAATTTTTCGGCAACCTGCTCGATGCCCGTAAGATCACCCTGTGCGGCGAAGAAAGCTTTGGCTCAGGTTCCGACCACGTCCGCGAAAAAGACGGCCTGTGGGCGGTGTTGTTCTGGTTGAATCTGATTGCCGTGCGAAAACAATCGGTGGCTGAAATCGTTAAGGATCACTGGCGACGGTTTGGCAGGGATTATTACTCCCGGCACGACTACGAAAACATGCCGGCCGAGATTGGGGAAGGCATCATTGCCGATCTGCGCGGGCAACTGGCCAGATTGCCCGGCCAAAGCTTTGGCGCGTACACCGTCACTCAAGCGGATGATTTCAGTTACGTGGATCCGGTTGATGGCAGCATCACTGAAAAGCAAGGCATACGCATCATCTTCAGCAACGGCTCCCGTATCGTCTTCCGCCTGTCCGGCACAGGCACCGAAGGGGCCACCTTGCGTATTTATCTGGAGCGATATGAGGCGGATGTCGCACAACACCATCACGATCCGCAACAGGCGTTACACGATCTGATCGAACTGGCCGAGCACCTCTCCCTGGCCCGTCAGCGTTCGGGCATGCCGTCACCCACCGTCATTACCTGATTTCTTGTGCCGTAACGGCGACCCGCTCCCAAGATACACTTCAAGGCCATTCCCCATGATGCGATTCCTGTCACTCGCCAGGGTGTTCGGGCTAATGCTGATGGCATTCAGCACGACCTACATTCTGCCTCTGATTACCTCCATCCTGTTTGATGATGGAACATTAATTCTATTTCTGGAGGATATGGCCGGTACCTTCGGGGCGGGTTTGATTCTTTGGGGGTTAACCCGCCATTATCGCCGCGAACTCAAGGCCAAGGAAGGGTTTATGCTGGTGGTATTATCCTGGACGGGTATGGCCGCTTTTGCCGCCATACCGCTGTTGTCGAGTATTGATGGTTTATCCTTTACCGATGCCTATTTTGAAACCATGTCAGGGCTGACAACCACCGGTTCCACCATATTATCAGGGCTGGACAACCTGCCGCCCACGCTTAATCTCTGGCGACACGAACTAAACTGGCTGGGTGGTATGGGAATAATCGTATTGGCGGTTGCCATTTTGCCGGTATTGGGTGTGGGGGGCCGCCAATTACTCATGGCCGAAACGCCTGGCCCCATTAAAGACAACCAACTGACTCCCCGCATTACCGAAACAGCCAAGAGTCTGTGGCTTGTATATGCCGGTATTACCGCCATTTGTATTTTAAGCCTTAAAGCGGCCGGCATGAACTGGCTGGATGCCGTCTGCCACGCCTTTGCCGCCATGGGCCTGGGAGGATTCTCCACCCACGATGCCAGCATTGGGTATTTTGATTCCCCGGCCATCGAGTTTATTCTGATTATCTTCATGCTTATCGCCGGCATGAACTTCGCCACCCATTTTCTGGCCATACGCAGTCGGAATCTAAACCCGTATTTCCAGGATATTGAAGCCATACCTTATCTCATGCTGGTACTGTCCAGTTGTATCGGCATAGCGTTATACCTGCTCTGGCAAGGCACCTATACGGATTTCCCCACGGCCTTGCGCCACGCCAGTTTTAACCTGGTATCTTTAGCTACCGATTGCGGTTTTGCCAGTGTCGACTATAACCTCTGGCCCATATTCGCACCGTTGTGGATGTTATTCCTGAGCTGCCTGGTAGCCTGTGCCGGTTCGACAGGCGGTGGTATCAAGATGGTCAGAACACTGATACTGCTCAAGCAAAGCCAGTTACAGATGTTTTTACTGTCTCATCCTACGGCAGTGAATCCACTAAAACTCGGCAGGATGGTCATCTCCTCACACATCAGTCTGTCGGTATTAGGGTTTATTTTCGTATATTTCATGAGTATCGTATTACTCACACTGATACTGGTTATCAGTGGGCTTGATTTCGTCTCATCCCTCTCTGCCATCATCGCCACCATCAATAACGCCGGCCCCGGTTTGGGTGTAGTGGGCCCGGCCACCAATTACGGCGCATTGACCGACTTCCAGACCTGGGTGTGCATATTAGCCATGTTTCTGGGCCGCATAGAAGTATTCACTGCACTGATCCTCTTTACCCCGGCCTACTGGCGTAAATAAAAAAC
>JBPCSC010000597.1:0-1705 GCA_051007495.1 Methylococcaceae bacterium
TCGGTAACGGTTGGATTTCGTGGTTCCTAGCACACTCATCGCCCGCACCCGGCCTCGCTGCTTGTTCGTGTTCCTACGGTCGTGCTTTTGCTATCCGCTTCTTTCAGGCTGGCCTCACGGCTTCCCCCTTGCGGTTTCGCTACGGTTGTCGTGACTACTTCCGGTTATCTCTTTCAGATAACGAGTTTTAGCCCATGCCGGGCACACTAGGTGCGAATTTATTCGCACTGCCCCCCCCCCAAACCCTATACGTGCGTAACGTGCGAATGAATTCGCACCTACACAAAACTTAAATACCCGATGTGGCTTGAATGTATACGTTCAATTAACCGCGTTGTGCCAAACCTACAAAAAAAACGGATACTTTATTCCATTTAACAAGGACTTAGCCATGCAATCCCCCAATCGCCACATACTCCTGGCCGTTACGGGCTTATCCCCGCAAATCGTTACTGAAACCCTGTATGCCCTGATACAGGAAAACCCTCCCGAGGCCTGGCCTACCGAGGTTCATCTCATTACTACCCGAGTAGGGGCAGACCACGCCCGGCTTAATTTACTGTCTGAACATCCTGGCTGGTTTCATCGGTTTTGCGCCGATTATAACGTGAAGGATATACGGTTTGATTCCAGTCAAATCACCATACTGCACGATGCCCAGGGTAATCTCCTCGACGACATACGCACACCTGAGGAAAACGAAACCGCAGCGGATATTATTATTGACCTGGTGCGCCGCCTGACCATGGACGATAACGCCAGGCTACATGTGTCCATAGCGGGTGGCCGTAAAACCATGGGCTTTTATCTGGGATATGCCTTGTCCTTGTATGGCCGCACTCAAGACAGGCTATCGCACGTTCTGGTTTCGGCCCCGTTTGAGTCCCATCCGCAGTTTTATTACCCCACCCCATACGAACGGGTGATACATACCTCCGACAAAACCCCTCTGGCACTGGATTGCCGCGAGGCCAGGGTTACTCTGGCCAATATACCGTTTGTCAGTTTAAGACAAGGCTTGCCACTGGCTTTGCTGGAGGGATATGCCAGTTTTTCTGAAGTGGTGCAGGCGGCCAGAACCGCATTGGCTCCTTTACAACTGGCCATATACCCAAACCAACGCAGAATTACGGTTGCAGATACCCGTATTTCAGTACCCCCTGCTGAACTGGCTTTAATGATGGTATTTGCCCGTGCCACCTTGAACGGCGAATCCCCCTTATCGGCCCCACCCAAAAACTGCCGGGAACCCTTATGGGCCGAACGCTATCTGCGCGAACGCCGGATCATAGCCGGGGGTATGGCCGATCTGGATCAAACCGAACGGGCATTAACAAACGGCATGGATGGCGACTACTTCTCAACCTTGCTCTCAAAACTCAGACGCCGCCTACGCAAAGCACTTAAAACCTCCGCAGTACCCAATCTGATTGACGACGGCAACCAACGCCCAAGACGATACCGACTGACCCTTCCACCAGAAGCCATACAGATACATACTGAGTGAAGAGTAGGTGCGACACATTCGCACCCGGCCTTATTTGAAAAATCTGCCGTTTTAATGTGTTCAACCGGTGATGCGAATTTGTCGCACCGACAACAAACGTAAATACCGACAACAAACGTAAATACCCGATGTGGCTTGAATTTATACGTTCAATTAACCGCGTTGTGTCAAACCTAAAAAAAACGGATACTTTATTCC
>JBPCSC010000598.1:0-2003 GCA_051007495.1 Methylococcaceae bacterium
AAGTACGTGTAGTGTCCATGCCTAGCACCAACATATTCGATGCTCAGGATCAGGCTTACCGTGAGTCGGTACTGCCTTCTGCCGTTACCCGCCGGGTCGCAGTTGAAGCAGGCGTTACCGACGGTTGGTGGAAATATGTAGGCAGCAACGGCAAAGTTGTGGGCCTGGATCGCTTTGGTGAATCCGCTCCCGCCGCCTTGTTGTTCAAGGAGTTTGGTTTTACGGCAGAAAACGTGGCCGCTACGCTAGAGTCTCTGTTCTAATCCAGGCATTGCCCGAATCCGAACCGTCCGGTCTGGATTCGGGTATCAGTGCAAGCATCCTGATTTAAAGCCCTGCCTTTCGGATGTCGAGAGTTCGTTCATGTACTTACCTCCCCCTAAGTCTCCCGATTCCAGAAGGCAGGCACTATCATCACAGTCGGATTCATATCCGTATCCGACTGCCGCTCTGGTTTAGTAAGGATTACAGACCAAGTCCCCCTATCCAATTCAATCCATTTAGTGCTGGAGGTTCCTCCCATGGCTCTTATCTCACTCCGTCAATTGCTGGATCATGCTGCTGAGCATGACTATGGCGTACCGGCATTCAACGTCAATAACATGGAGCAGATGCAGGCCATCATGGAAGCGGCCCGTGAGACCGACAGCCCGGTGATCGTTCAGGCTTCGGCCGGGGCCAGAAAATATGCGGGCGAGCCGTTTCTGCGTCATCTGATGTTTGCGGCCGTAGAGATGTACCCGGATATTCCCGTGTGTGTCCATCAGGATCACGGCGCGTCACCGGGTGTTTGTTTTCGTTCCATACAAAGCGGGTTCACGTCAGTGATGATGGACGGTTCGCTGGGTGAAGATGGCAAAACGCCTACCGACTACGACTACAACGTGAGCGTCACTCGCCATGTGGTCGAATTGGCCCACGCCTGTGGTGTATCCGTAGAAGGAGAGCTGGGGTGTTTGGGTTCGCTGGAAACCGGCAAGATGGGCGAAGAAGACGGTCATGGCGCGGAAGGAGAACTGGATCATTCGCAATTGCTGACTGACCCTGAAGAAGCCGCTGACTTCGTCAAAAAGACTGGTGTCGACGCATTGGCCATTGCCATAGGCACTTCCCATGGCGCGTATAAATTTACCCGCCCGCCCACTGGAGACATATTGGCTATCGGGCGCATCAAGGAAATCAATGCCCGCATCCCCAACACCCATCTGGTGATGCACGGGTCGTCTTCAGTACCCCAAGAATGGTTGAAAATCATCAATGAGTTTGGTGGTGATATGGGTGAAACCTATGGAGTGCCTGTAGAAGAAATCGTCGAAGGCATCAAACACGGTGTGCGTAAGGTGAATATCGACACCGATTTACGTATGGCCTCTACCGGAGCGATCCGGAAATTTCTGGGGGAACACCGCAAGGAATTCGACCCGCGCAAGTTCCTGATGGCGGCCACCTCAGCCATGAAGGGTATTTGTGTGGCACGCTATGAAGCATTTGGCACTGCGGGCAAAGCCAGTCGAATCAAACCCATCAACCTGGAAATAATGACCGTTCGCTATAGCAGGGGAGAACTCGATTCCGTCGTTCGGTAGCAGAACGCTTATGCTCAAAGCCCTTATTTTCGATGCCGATGGAACGCTGGCCATGACCGAAACGGACTATCATCGGGTGGCGTATAACAATGCGTTTGCGGCATACGGGCTAGACTGGCATTGGGATGAGGGGCTTTATCTCAAGCTTTTGGCTGTGGCGGGTGGCAAGGAGCGAATGCGCCATTACATCACGCACTATCACGCCTTACTGCCGGAAAAATGCCCGAATGGGCATGATTATATTGACGCTTTGTATGATCATAAAACCGTTGAATACACCCGTTTACTCAACGAAAAAGCGGTTTCTGGTAGACCTGGCGTATTTGATTTGCTGCAGAATGCCCGCAGGCAGGGTATCCGTCTGGCGATCGCCTCGACTAGCCATTCAGACAATGTTGTCGCGCTACTACGATCGGC
>JBPCSC010000599.1:0-1816 GCA_051007495.1 Methylococcaceae bacterium
AACCTGAGTTCCTCAGAGTTAATTTCAGGTGGGGTTTCCCGTGCTCATTTTCTTTCTGAATCCCTGACTACACTGGCATTATATTGGGATGAGAAATTAACCGATAAAGACCAAGCCAGAATACGTGCCAAACACGGCTTTTTTCTATCGTTAATGGAACAGGCCAGTTCAGCCATGCCCAGTTTGATGGCCGTTGCAAGGCTATTAAGCAATGAAGAAATGATGGACGAACTGAGGCAGGAATTACGCAGCCAAAGAGCCAGGCCTATTGATTCCGCCTGCTTTCGTATAGGCGAACTGAACCCTTTGGAACAAACCGACTGGCACGACTGGTGGCGGGTATTTCGCGCGAGCATAAAACCACAGCAAGAAAATAAAGCCATGCAGATGCGCTGCCTGGTAACGGCTGAGTTATCTGATCCGGTGGCTACTCATCCTAAAATCAGGGGACTGGCCGGAGTAGGGGGTTTGGGAACTGGAGATGTACTGGCTGGATTCGACAAAGCCGCGTTTCAATCCTACGGATTGATGCAATCCAGTAATGCGGCCATGTCAGCGGTAACGGCCACCGCCTACAGTGAAACCTTAAACCGCCTGATTGCCGAGAAAGGCAGCAAACTGGGCAATATCATGGTGGTGTCCTGGTATGACCACACCATTGAACCCGAAGATGACCCATTACCCTGGCTTAAAGAACCTAAAGAACAAACTGCCGCCCACGCAGAATCAAAAGCCCACCAACTCCTGAACGCCATACATCAAGGCCAAAGGCCCGATCTCAGCCAGAATATCTACCATATACTGCTGTTATCCGGGGCCTCAGGGCGGGTTATGGTGCGAGAAGTCATGCACGGAGCCTTTGAAACCCTGCTGGAAAATATAGTCCGATGGTTTAACGATTTAGCCATTATTGATCGTGACGGCAAAGGATTGGCTGCAAACCCTAAATTTCTGGCCGTTGCCGGATGCCTGGTACGCGACCTTAATGACTTGCCCTCTCAAACCCTGCAACACCTATGGCGATCCGCCATAACCGGTGCAGAAATACCCCATGTTACCCTTGCCCAGGCCACCTTACGCACCCGCATAGATATCATCAAAGACGAACCGTTTTCCCATGCCCGTATGGGACTTATCAAAGCCTACCACCTTAGAAAAGGAGACCGACACATGCAAACCAAAATAAACCCCGAACACCCCGCACCGGCCTACCATTGCGGCAGGTTATTGGCGGTGCTCTCAAACCTGCAACGCGCCGCACTGGGTGACGTTGGCGCAGGTGTAGTACAACGCTATTACACTGCGGCCAGCCAAACCCCCGGTCTGGTAATAGGCCGACTGGCCGCCAATGCCAAAAATCACCTTAATAAACTCGAAGGCGGGCTTGCCTTTTGGTATGAAAACCAAATAGCCGATGTCATGGCCAGCCTGGACGACATTCCCCGCAACCTTAGCCTTGAACAACAAAGTCTTTTTGCTCTGGGCTATTACCAGCAAATTGCCGCCCTTAGGGAAGGCAAAAACAACTCAACTTCAAAAAACAACGCTTAATCTGGAGTACCCAACATGACGATTCAAAACCGCTACGAATTTCTCTTTCTGTTCGACTGTGAAAACGGCAATCCCAATGGTGACCCTGATGCCGGCAACGCACCGCGCATTGACCCTGAAGATATGCACGGCCTGGTTTCAGATGTCGCACTCAAACGCCGGGTCAGAAACTACGTACAACTGGCCAAAGGCAATCAAATGCCTTATTCCATTTTTGTAGAACACGCCACCAACCTAAACCGCTCAATCCTCAGAGCTCATGAAC
>JBPCSC010000600.1:0-1182 GCA_051007495.1 Methylococcaceae bacterium
TCATGCGCATACTTTTATTTTTGCTGACCAATGCCGCCGTGCTGCTGGTCATTAGTGTTGTGTTTCACCTGCTGGGACTGGATCGACTTATGAGCCAGCAAGGCGTGCGGCTTAATCTGGACAGCCTGCTGCTTATATCGGCGGTGATGGGGATGAGCGGTTCGTTTATTTCGCTGCTCATGTCCAAATGGATGGCCAAACAGTCCATGGGCGTGTTTGTGATCGAAAGCCCCAGCGATGATCTGGAACATTGGCTGGTGGATACCGTACACCGTCAGGCGCGGCAGGCCGGGATCGGAATGCCGGAAGTCGGCATTTTCGATGCCCCTGAACCCAATGCCTTTGCTACCGGCATGAGTAGAAATTCAGCCTTGGTGGCGGTGAGTACCGGGTTGCTGCATAAGATGGACAGGCGCGAAGTGGAGGCCGTGTTAGGTCATGAAATCAGCCATGTTGCCAATGGCGATATGGTGACGATGGGCTTGTTGCAGGGCGTGGTTAATACGTTTGTGTATTTCTTTGCCACGATAGCCGGTTATCTGGTCGACCGGGCGTTGTTCCGCTCCGGTGATAACGGGCGCGGAGGATATGGCCTGGCTTATTACATCACCGAGATGGTGGCTCAGATCGTGTTGTCGATTTTGGCGACGATGATCGTGATGGCGTTCTCTCGTTGGCGTGAATTCAGGGCTGATCAGGGCGGTGCTCATCTGGCCGGACGTGGCCAGATGATCGCTGCACTCAGAGCTTTGCAAAGTGCCCACGAACCCACACCTTTACCGGGTAAATTGGCGGCCTTCGGCATCAATGGCGGCGGGGGCTGGATGAAACTGCTTATGAGTCATCCGCCTCTGGAAGAGCGGATTGCGGCCCTGGAACAGAGCCGTCAGGTCTAGAACCCGCTGAGTGGCTCAGGCTGGATTGGCTGAGCCACTCATGGCCCTATGGCCAATATCCTTGCGGTAATGGCACGATTCCCAGTCAATGTCGGCCAGTCGGGCGTAGGCCAATCGGGCGGCATCGGCATAATCCTCACCCAAGGCGCAGACACACAGAACCCGGCCGCCGTCGGTGACCACCTGGCCTGAGTCCTCACGAGTACCGGCATGGAACACCTTGATTCCGTCCGGTTCTTCCCCGCTTAAACCCTGTATCACCTGTCCCTTGGGATAGGTGTCGGGG
>JBPCSC010000601.1:0-9614 GCA_051007495.1 Methylococcaceae bacterium
GAATGAGACCGGCCATCTTGACCCCCAAAAGCTTACCAGCAACCGATGCAATCAGAAAACCACCTGCCACCAGAAACACTGAATAGCCTCCCATTTCCCAATTGGTTCTTAAACCGGTACTCAGGAAAAATACCGGCATAACCAGCATCAATACGTTATGACGGAAGAAATCCATCTGTTTCTGATCAAACCATTCGTGATCCAGAACAGCCCCGGCCATAAAGGCACCCACCATAAAATGCAAACCGGCCCAATCCGCAGCAAAACCACAAACAGCCAGCCAGATTAAACCCGTATACCAACGGTCTCTGGGCGGAATTTTTACCATCAGTTTACGTACAGCGATGGCTACCACGGCGTAACCAAACAGAAAATACAATTGATGGCCGAGTCGTTCCCAATCCATCATGATAATAGCCAATACCGCCCAGATGGCTATATCATCCAGACTGGCATACCGTAAAATTCTCTGGCCAATTGGACGGCGCAATATTTCAAGTTTCTCCATAAACAATATCAGGATGGGCAAAGCCGTAACCGCGCAGGACATACCCACACCAAAAATAAATTGCCAGTTTTGAGCCTTGGGGCCCATCCAGCCAGGATACATCACCAACCCACCCGCAACCAGGCTACCCAGAATAAGCGGCGAACCTAAAGCCAAACCGGCAGTAATTCCGGTCTCGCGGCGATTCTTCCAGGCCTGCTTGATATCCAGTTCAATACCGGCAATCCAGACAAAAGTCATTACGGCCCACCAGGCAATACCATTCAGTGATTGAATCACCTGGGGGTTGAATATAAATTTATACGTATCAGGAAACTGAGCACCCAAAACTCCAGGGCCGAGCAGAATACCGCAAATTATTTGTATTACAACCAAGGGTGCATAATACTCTGTGTTGCCTATTCTCCATATCAAATACGGCAAGGTAAAAATGATCGACATGGCGATCAGAAAAATCTCACTGGTTGTCACTTAGCGCACCTCCAAAGCTGCATAATAATAAAAAAAAACGAATGTTATGACTTGAGCTTAAACACGACATATTCAATCTCCTGGTGTATCAGGGAACCCAGAACCAACCCAAGCACATACTCACCATATAATGCCTGACTGTTCCATACCATATCCAGATTGACCCGGGCAAGATGATAACCGGTCATAATGCAGGCAGGCAGCAGACTGGCAAGACCTGCACTGGCAACAATCAGATTGATTCTTATCGGATGATACCAAAAAGCACTCAAGGCAAAACCCAACCCCATGGCCAGATAAAAATCCATGCGGGACGGATAATAGCGGCTAATGATTTCAGCATCCATGACAAAAAAAGGGTGAACAAGAAAATAAAGAAAAACGGTTATACATAGAAGAATGGTATAGTAAAGAACGGAAACGATGTGTTTCCCCCTTACAGTAACCGAACACACGGCAACCGCCATGGGAAACCCGATCTTGCTGGCAAAAACCAGTAAAACAGTATTATTAACAAATCCCCAGCAACACGTCAGCGAACACAGGATCAAAAGCCCTGAACGGGAATAAAAACCCAAATCATCCAGCACACCAAACCTGTGTGCGGCCTGGGTCATGTCAGGATACTCTGGCGGTTGCGGTTCTGGCGCTGTTCCACATGACCAGGAGAATCAGCAGGAAAGCAGGTATTCCTGAAAGTGCCGTAAAGGAGAAAAACACGGGGTAACCGTATTGCTCAACCACAAGACCGGAAAAACCACCTATAGCCTGGGCCGGCAAGGTCATCAAAGAACTGAATAAAGAGTATTGAGTGGCTGTATAGGCCGTACTGGTCAACGCAGACAAATAAGCAATCAACGCCGAAGTAGCCATACCGGCACAAAAGTTATCGGTACTCACCGTCATGGCCAGCCACATATAATCACCGGGATGAGAATAAAGTGCCACAAAAAACAGATTGGTAACCGCCGTCAGCACGGCACCCACCAGTAATGGGCGAAAGATACCAAATTTAAGAACCAGCGTTCCACCCAAAGTCGCACCAGTCACCGCCATTATAAAACTGAAATACTGATTGACTTCTGCAATCTGTGACTTGCTAAACCCGAGGCTAAGATAATAGGGATTGGCCATGACACTGGCGGTAATATCGCATATTTTATACGCGCCAATCAGCATGAGTATAACCCAGGCCATTTTGCCTTTGCGATTAAAAAACTCGTAAAAAGGGCTAATTACCGATTCAGCAACACTGGCCAGAATGGTATCTACCCGCGTGTTTTTGTCACGGATACCCAGTCGGGTTTCCAGCTCCTGCTCCAGATGCTCTTCCCGTTCATGACTTTTATGATCGGGTTCTTTCAGCCATAAAACGGTCAAAGGTCCAACCAGCATCACACCGGCCATGGCCAGATAGGAAATATGCCAGTTGTAGTATTCTGCCAGATACAAACCACCGGCAGTACCGATTAACAGAGAAATTCGAAAGCCCATGACATAAGCCGCCGCCATGGCGCCTTGATACTCCGGGCTAAGCGTTTCTACCCGGTAAGCATCTATAGCCACATCCTGAGTGGCTGAACAAAATGCAACCCAGAGTGTAAGTGCCAGCAATACCAGGATATCCCGGCCCGGCTCAACCAGACCTATACCCACCAATCCGGCAATTACCCCCCATTGAGCCAGCATGATCCAGCTTCGCCGCTTGCCCAGGCGTATGTGTAACCACGGCAGTTTAAGCCGGTCAATAATGATGGACCATAATATCCTTACCGAATACGTCATGCCCACCCAACTGAAATAGCCGATTATGGCTTTCTCAATTCCGGCTTCTGCCAGCCATGCAGACAGCGTTGAAAACAGCAATACGTAGGGCAAACCCGAACTAAAACCCAGAAGAACGACAGTGAGGACTGCCGGTTGGGTATAAACAGAAAACGCATTTAGCCAACTGGTTGGGGTATTTTCAGTAACCGGATTTAATTGGGACATCAAGGGTCAATGCAGCAGAGGTTCATGGTAGGCAAACTCCAGTTCCATACCCAGTTTCTTATGTATGATTTTAGTGTGGTAAGAACCGTCATGCCGGTTGGTAACCGGCTGGAAATAGGCCAGTCGATAATCGGGCCGTATGACGGCCAATTGCATGAAGGTATCATGAATTTCATCCACCTTGCCGAGTGCATCCACATCAATGGCGTAATGCCAGATAGGATCATGCCTGAAGGAATCTTCAACTGAACCATTCTGGTATATCGAATCAGGAATGGGTCGGGCTATATCAAACAACTCGATCATAAACCGGGTATCCGGTATTTGAAACCAGGCACACATGATTTCAACAGCCGCACCCACGCGGGTTTGCAAGGCTTGAGAAGAAGGAAAGCGTGCCGTACGGGTTACCTTTACGGGTACTCCTGCAAACTGACTCATGCTGTCCAGCCATATTGGGGCTAAAGCCAGCCATGTATTAAGCGGCGTATAAATTTCAAGCCCCATGTGATTCAAACGATGAGCCTTGATGCCGGATATAAATGCCGGCAGAACGTCATAATCCTCTTCAAAGAAATCACGAAGTGCCTGAACGACATCAAATGTTTGAATCTGATTGAGTACATAGTTCATCCTTGAAAAATCGTATCTCAACATCTGCACCAAAGCAGGTACATCGTAGACCTGTTTTTTATCCAGTACATCATGATACGTGGCTACAACTTCATGTAAATTAATGTCAGGATAGGCCCAGTTTTCTTCGTAAGGCATACCCATGGCAGGATGGATGATCTGGCGTGGATTATACATAATGATTACTCCCCTATACTCTTCAACAAGGTTTGACGGTCAATTTTCCCACTGGGTAATAAGGGTACTTCGTCAAGTATATGAATTTGATCTGGAATGGCATACCTGGGCATGGTTTGCTCCAGAACGCTCCGCATCCACTTGATATCCAGTGAAACACCTGCGTCAGGTTGACAAAAAGCGACAATCTGCTGGCCGTGTATTCTTTCGACGTTTTGAGTAGCCAAAACCGTTACCATGGCCACTCCTGTTATCGTGCCGATTTGGCGTTCTATATCGGCTAACAGGACCAGGTAACCGCTACGATTGATGCTGTCATCTGCTCTACCCAATACTTCAATAAATCCTTTATCATCCAAACGGCCTATATCTCCGGTGTCATGCCATTCATCGGATTTTTTAAGCCATGTTCCGTTGTCATCCATATACCCCAAATAACCAAACGGATGGCGACAACGCAGTTTACCTACACCTTCAGTAACTTCATCCAGTCGCAATTCAACACCCGGCATGGGTTTGCCTATGGTAGAAAGGCGTAAATCAAAAGAATCATCAGGATCACAGGCCGCAGTCGCTCCCATTTCAGAACTGCCATACTGGTTGACGAGTCGACCACCACATAAAGGATCAAAGGCCTGGAATAAATCTTCCCGAAAGCGTTGACCGGACACCACCATGATTTTATAGGGCGTAGGGGTACGCTTGCCTTGCAAAAGCATTTCGCACAAATTAGGGGTAATAAAAGCAATGGTAGGTTTGAAACGACGCTCACGATCCAGGTATTTGAGCAGATTGGTATTTTCCTGTAAATCCATGGAAGCACCTGCCAGCAATGCCGGCAGAAACTCTGCCCCCATACCATACATGTGGAATATGGGAACCGGAATAGTGGCACGATCATCGGCAGTAAACCCATATTTCTTCCGAACGTTATCGGCATTTCCTAAAAGTCGTTCATGCGTATGCACCACCAGTTTGGCAGCACCCATACTCCCTGACGTACGCAGAAACAAACGCCCCTGTATTTCATCATCCGCCAATCGGTGACTATTTTCAGCAGGACTGCATTTTTCCAGGGACAAATAACGACCTGGATCATTCATCCAGTCTGCGGTCTGATCTTTAGGTATGGGCAGTATTCTTATCCGCCAGGTACAAAATCGAGGTATGGGTTTTAGCCTGGACACTTCTTCCTTATTTTCCGAGGGTGGCAATAACACGAAACCCTGACTTCTGTACAGCATAAGCAGTATCGACAGTGCGCCTGGCACTGTGTTATTGCACTCCAGGGCTATACAGTCTTCATAAGTAATGCCCTGCTCGTGCAGGTAAACATCAAGCAGGTTCAACAGGCGGAGAATATCAGGATAGTAGCAAGTCGACTGGCCATCCGTCAGATAATGGTCTGACAGATCGTGCCGTAGGTTCATCTGTTGGATGATGCTGGAGAAGTGCATAGGAAACTACCCATTATAAAGCGTATAGCAACAAGGCTGGAAAAAATCCGGGATGACATTTCCTGATGGAATGTCATCCCTGAGGAGTGGGCATCTTATGCAGTTGCCTTGAGTTTCTGATGTGGAACAATATCTTCCAGTCGGCGTTTGCAGGTTTCTACACCAAATATGGCCACTAATAAAACCGCCACGGTCATGGGTATGGCTCCGATTAAGGCTACAGTAGTGATGGATGGTGTTGCCATACCAAATGAAACCAGTGCAATTATCAATACACCGCCTGCTTTGCTGGCCCCTGCGGCAAAACCGGTTCCTCTGGCCCTAATCCGGGTCGGATAGATTTCCGAACTGTAAACGGACAATACCGCCACTACTGAACTAATACCCCAGATAGGGATGATCAGCAGGGCATAAAGCAGCGCACGATTTTCAATGACGGCATCTCCGGCAGCAACAAATCCGAACAAGGCAAGAGAAGTCAGAACACCAAGGATAATAATCGTTTTCTTGCTACTCCAGAACCCGTACATCCAGGCCACTATGAACGTCATGGGGAAGCCCATAAGTGCTGCATTCCGCAGAATCGCATCAGCTTCAGTGAAACCCATTTTTCTAAGGTTTGTAGGAATCCACAGGTTAAACCCGAACATCACCAGACCAGAACCTATGGCCAAAGTACCCAGCAAGAGAGTAAAGCCGAGGTTATTACGGGTAAACAGTTGCTGCCAACTGCCTTTATCCTGGGTTGCTGTCTCAACCATCTGCTCTTCGGGAATCCTGACTACGGTTGCTCCATATCGCCCCATAACCGCGTAAGCCTCGTCTTCCTGACCATTTACAAGCAAGTAGCGTGGTGATTCAGGTATCCAGCGATTTAACATGACAAACAAAGCTCCAGTGGGCATGCCAATCAACCAGAGTATACGCCAACTGTAAATCGGCACCAGTTCCGCCGCTAACCAGCTGGTAAGTATGTAAGCACCTGCTATATCGGCACCTACCAGTATCATTAACCAGCCTCTGTGTCTGGCCGGTATGGTTTCGGCCATTAAGGCATAACATATAGGCAGCATACCACCTACTGCAAGCCCCATTATGAAACACATAATCATATTGCCTTCAAAACTGGGCATGGTGCCGCAGATGGAAGTGGCAATAAAACCAATGCCCGCATACAGTATGGACGCACGTCTGCCGATTATATCGCCCAACCACCCCCAGATCAGTGATCCCAGCACAGTACCTGTAATACCGGTCAAAGCAATCCACACCGCAGGCATGGAGCCATTCGGATTTAATGGGGATTTAAGCCCGTATTCTACTGTCATGCCCGGCATGACAAAGGCCAGTGCTGTAGGTTTCATGACATCTATGGTTACGGCCATGGCCATAGCCAACAACAAGGTAACATGCGTCATATTCAGGCGAGCATCATCCAGTGTATTGATGCGAATTCTGGCTGCCAAATCGGCCTTCTGAATACCGGCGCGTGGATACAAGCCATACAGGCTGGACAGCATGCCTACAGTAATAAACACCATGCCTATAATCATGGTGTCATCCATGGGCATACCTACCATCTTGAAGCCATTATCTCTGGCCATCCAGAACATTGGCAGGTGAGACATAACACCCCCAATGACTGCCACCACACCTAGCCAGAAGGCAATGGGATTGTGGAAGGAAACACCACCCAGGCGCATGGGAGCAGGAGTGGGTGAACCTTGTGATTTTCTTTTTTGTGATTTGTTTGTCTTGGTCATACTAATTATCTCCGATAAATATTTTACTCAGTCAGATTAAAGCCCGCGTCAATAATTAAGACTCTTTATCCTGCTATATTGACAGATTGAACTCTAGAAAACCGAAATCCGCATCGTTCTTTAACTGATAAATACTGCGGGTTACGTCGTCTCCAAACGCATGGGCGTAATACATACTCCATGAGAATTCTTTGGTTAGATTGTGGGTGAACGTGAGGTCAACCAGTTCACCTACCGTGCTATTACCACCAGAAGATCGTCCGAAATACCCCCAACTTCCTAATTTTGATGTGGCCCCTGCACCACCATAGAAAAGATCCTGATCATTGGTGAGTGCCAGATAATGCATATCGATGCCCACCTTGGTAGTGCTGGTGGGTGAGACATTCAGTTGCAAAAAGGCATCCTGGATATTCATCATGTTAAAGAAGGGAAACTTGGCGTAAGCGCGAACCGTGGGCAGAACCTGGAAGAAAGTCTCGTGAGTTCCATCGTGCGAATTGGAGTCTCCCGATCCTCTGTAGTAAATAGCCCTGATCCAGGGCTTTAGTGGAACCTGCGTCCACTGATATCCCGCTTCTGCATCAATGGCATACGCCTGATGATCCAGATTACCCCAGTTACCAAACTGATAGGCCCCCCATAACAAGGTATCAACCGAACCCTCTGCCACCGGCAACACGGTCAGTACGTGCGTTCCTACAGTGTGTATTTGCAAATCCCGTTTGCTCATGGGTATTCGGGCCGTCAATGGGCGATTGTCCACTGGAGCAATGTTACGTTCGTCTCCATAGTACACATAAAACAGTCTCTGCTCCGTTCCAGGCAACCATGAACCCCGTTTTCCGGTCAGTCCGGCATAGAATAAATCTATCTGGCTGATTTCCTGTTGTGCATTTATGTTAAAACCACCCTGGGTAGGATGAACAGCATCCATTTTGATGTTGTATTCAGGCTGATCGTAGGCCAGTGAAAATCCATCGAAACTGCGGTTAATATGGGTAAAATCAAATGGCCCTATCAAGCGTTGCGACACCCGACTGGTTTTCAACCCATCAAATTTTGCATCTCCGGTTTTATATTCCAGACCTTCTGCAACTTCAAATCGGCCTGTCTTGAACGAACCGCCCGGCAAACCGAATGGTGCGGTTTTGAAATTCACATACGCCTGACGTAAAAATACTTCTCCCGGATCAATACTGCCGCTATCCCTAAGATATGCACCACCCAAACCCAAAGGGCCTACCGGAGGGCCGGCAAAAGTACCATTGGCCATGCCGTACAACCCACTGTACTGACCTTGAACAAAACCATCAATATAAGAGGTATTCAGTGCTACACCGATACGGGCACGCAAAGCACCAAATGAATAGTCATTATTATTATTCGTAATTCCACGCGCCGGATCCAGACCGGGTTTGAAGTAGTCGTTGGCTTCATAACGACCGCGCAACTCACCCGTAATACGCAGATAATCGTTGATTTGGCCTATTGGACGTGCTTCATCATTTGCCGCATTGCAGTACGAGGACTGAACAGTAATCGCGGTACATAAAAGAGATAGAAATACATGTCGATATGGATAAAACATAAAAACTCTCAATAAAAGCCGATAGTGGTGATCAAAATACAGTTTCAGCATGGTCAGGGATAACCACTTACAAAATTAAGGGTTATCCCTGATTCCATAACCGATGTTTACATCTTGAAAGAATGACACCTGTTTTTGTTCAAAAAGGCATCAAGATCAACCTCTGTCACCTGAGGATCTTCGGGCTTGAGTGAACATCTTTGCAAACCATGATTCTGAGTGCGAGGATCGTCTTTCTCCCACAATACAAAACCATGCCTTTCCGGGTCAGCACAGAAATGCTCTTCCGGGAAAACGGTATCACATACATTGACAACGCCATTAATGAAATTAAGCAGTGTATTTCTGGGCTTGATATTGGCCAGATCACCGTCAATCAAATCGCATGCCGGGTCAAAACGGACTACCGTACTGCTGCGTGTGTTATTTCCGCGTATGAATTCGCCATTTTCATACAAACGAAATACCGGGTGCAGATAGGACACACAACCGGTACGTTCCTGCGAATCATTAAGCCGGATGAAATTGAGGGTATCCTTGAAACCATTTTCGAATTTCTCGAATCCCAATTCCAGAGTCAGCAGTACAATCTTTTTTCCCGAAAATTCGGAATCCTTTATGACATATTCAACCGGCAATTCATAAAAGAGTTCCGCGAAGCCATCTTCAATAACCAGCACATCCGACATCAATCCGAATAACTGATACAGGGCTGAAGTCGTGCTGAAACGACTGATCAGATGTGTACCCAGATTCTGCAAATCTTCTTCATTTTTCAGGGAGAATCGTTCACTGGGGAAAGGCACACCGTGATCACGATTTACGATTATGTTGTAAGCAGAGCGTACGCCGTAACGGAAGCCATGAACCAGACCTGAAGTGGTTTTCTTGTCACGAGAGGCCATAGGGGCACCGATGTAGTACAAATCCGGAGAACTTTCCCATGAGGAGTTCAGTTCAGGGTATTTATCCTTTGCGCACATTTTTGGTGCTATGTCGTCGGCAAACAGCATGGGATCTGC
>JBPCSC010000602.1:0-2301 GCA_051007495.1 Methylococcaceae bacterium
TTTACGTTAAAGGTTTCGTCTGGTTCCTGTTGGGTATCACCGATGATGGGGATAGTGATTTGCTGTTCCTGAGTTCCGGGGGCAAAACTGACGGTACCGGATTGCGGTGAATAATCGCTGCCGGCCAGGGCCGTTCCGTTCGAGGTGGAAAATTTAACCGTAACGGTTTTGTCGGAGGGATCCGACAGGCTGACCCGCAACACGGCATTGGTCGTTCCGCTATTGCCTTCCGTGATCTGCACCCCTTCAAGCTTGATTTGCGGCGTATCGTCGTTGAGCACAACCACCGTGGCCTGCCCTTTGGTGTCGCTGATTTCTGCATTGGACGCATCCCTCAAGTAAACCCCGAAACGTTCGTCGGCTTCGGGTAGCGTGTCGCTGAATACAGGAATCCGAACCGTCTGAGAAACGGTACCCGGCGCGAAGTACACGCTTTGATTGAACCCCAGATAATCGCTGCTGGACATGGCCGTATCGTCCTGAGTGAACACGCTGACATTTATCGGTTGAGCGGAAGGCGCAGACAGGCTCAGGGTCAACACCGCATCGTTCGTACCGAAATTGCCTTCCTGCACCGAAGTGCCGGCAATGGAAACGACGGGCAGATCATCGTTGATGATGGTCACCGTGGCCTTGCCGGTGCTGGGGTTGATGTTGGCATTTTTAGCGGTGGTCAGTTGTACGGAGAAGTCTTCGTCGGCTTCTACCTGTTGGTCGCCAGTGATGGGTATGCTGAGGGTCTGGCTGGTGGTGCCGGGTTGAAACACCAACACCCCGCCAGATCCGATGAAATCAGAACCCGCTTTGGCCGTACCTGACAGCACGCTGTAATTGACGCTAACCGTTTGGGTAGACGGCGAAGACAACTCAACCGTCAAATCGGCCGTATACGCATCAGAGGGATTGCCCTCTATGACCTGAGGATTGATGTCAGTGAAGTAGACCTCAGCGACATCATCATCGTTAATGGTACCCACCGCCGAACTGGCCCGGGTATCCAGCACCGCACCTTGAGGATTTTCGAGTTGCACCTTAAAGGTTTCGGTGGGTTCGGTGACATTATCGCCTACCAACGGGATGAGTATGGTTTGGGTTTGTTCGCCCGGGGCAAAATTCAAGGTGCTGCTGATGGGGATGAAATCATCGTTCTCAAGTGCCGTTCCGGCGACCGTGCGGTAATCCACACTCAGGGGGGCAGTCGATGGGCTGGACAAATTAACGGCAAATTCCATCTGGTAGTTATCACCCGCATTGCCTTCCCTGGCCGAGGTATTGGCTATGGAGATCAGCGGAACATCGTCGTTGATGATGGTGACCGAGGCTTGGTATCGGGCCGAATCCAGACTGGCATTTTTAGGATTGCTCAACACCACGCTGAAGTTTTCGTCGCTTTCATTTTTGGTGTCGCCGATGATGGGGACGCGGATTTCACGCACTGAAGTACCGGGCGCAAAACTCAAAGTGCCCGTCCTGGTGATGTAATCACTGCTCGCATTGGCGGTTCCATCGGTGGTGGTGTAGTTGACCGTCACGGTTTGGGTGGCAGGAGCCGACAGATTAACCGTCAGCACGGCATCCTGAGTGGCACTATTGCCTTCGGTGAGCGTGGCATTGGTAATCGACAACACTGAAAGATCGTCGTCCTGGATCGTACCCGTGCCGCGACTGGCCAGCGGATCCAAAGCCACACCCTTGGGATTAGCCAGTTGTACGGTAAAGGTTTCATCACCTTCAGGGCGCGTATCGGAAAGCACAGTAACCGGTATGGTTTGTGTGACCTGACCCGGAGCGAAAACCAAAGTCCCGGCCGAACTGAAAAAGTCTTCGTTTTCGGTGGCCGTTCCGCCCAGCACCCGATAATCCACCGATACCGAAGTCTGAAGCGGAGCGGGCAGCTTGACCGTGAAATTAAAGGTTTTGGTATTGCCGTCAGACCCTTCAATTTGCGCCACTGAGTTTATGGACACAGTGGGCAGGTCATCATTGGTGATCAGCACTTCGGCTTTGCTCTGGCTGGTGCTGATGGATGCGTTTTTTGCCCCACTGAGCGTAATGAAGAAGTTTTCGTCGGGTTCTGTCACCGTGTCGCCCAAAACAGTGACCGGAATGCTTTGCTGTTTGACACCTGGGGCAAAGATCAAAGTACTGTTACGGGTGATGTAGTCGGTTCCGGCCGTGGCCGTTCCATTCGTCATGGAATAGTTCACCGTGACCGTCTGGCTGGTGGCCGAACTCAGGTTGACCAATACCTGGCCATTCTTGCTGCCCGAATTGCCTTCCTGAATATCCAGCCTGGAAATT
>JBPCSC010000603.1:0-2853 GCA_051007495.1 Methylococcaceae bacterium
GAATAATAACGAAATCCGCCTGTTCAACCTGCTTGGGTTTCCAGGTACGAACGGCCCAGATCAATAATCCAATCAGGAAAAATGCACTAGGCGGCAATAGTAACAAGCCGTTGGGTACATACCATCCGCCATCCTTGACCAAAGGTAATACATCAATACCCAGGAATTTGCCGGCACCCAATACTTCACGCACGGTAGCCACAGAAATAAGGATAAGACTGTAACCCAAGCCGTTACCAATACCATCAAGAAAACTTTCCAGCGGAGGATTCTTCATGGCGTAGGCCTCGGCACGACCCATTACGATGCAGTTGGTGATAATCAAGCCCACAAATACTGAGAGTTGTTTGCTGATTTCATACGCAAATGCTTTCAATAACTGATCCACCACAATCACCAGCGAAGCAATAATGACCATCTGCGCGATGATGCGGATACTGCTGGGTACGTGATTGCGGATCAGCGCAATACCGGCACTGGAGAAAGCCGTCACCGCAGTGAGTGCCAGACTCATGATGAGTGCCGTAGACAATTGAGAGGTAACCGCCAAGGCGGAGCAGATACCCAGTACCTGCAAGGTAATGGGATTATTGTCGACCAATGGGTCGACTAAAACTTTTGTGTGTTCGTTATTCATGAGATTAGACCTTTCCGGTTCTGACCTTAGCGAGATATATCCCATAACCTTCCTTGCCCATCCAGTATTGCACCAGATTACTGACACCACGACTGGTTAGTGTGGCACCGGCCAGTGCATCCACCTGGAACTCCGATCCTGGTTTGCCCGGTTCTACCCCTCCTTTGACTAGACCCAAGGCGACTTCTCCGATTTCAATGGCCTGACCTTTTTCAGTCAGATTGCTTTCATGCACCTCTTTTCCTGTGAAATTGTAAACTTTCTTGCCTTTCCAAATGGCTTTCCATTTGGGGTTTACAACTTCACCACCTAGACCGGGGGTCTCGGCTTGATCGTAAAGATTCATACCGACCACGGTTTGGGCATCCGCTTCCAGCGCGATGAAACCGAACATGGTTGACCACAAACCATATCCGCTAACCGGAAGTATCATGGATTTGATTTTTCCTGCTTCCTTCACCAAGTAAATCTTGGCGTAATTTGGCTTGCGTTTGATGTTGGCCATGTCCTTTTCACCAGGAATGGCGACACTCAAGGCAGGGTCTTTGGCGGCTTTCCATTGATCGTAGGTTTTTACGTCTATGGAATCTACGTAATCACCGGTTGCCAGATCAATAATTTTGGGTTCAAAACTCTTGAATACTTCATCAACATTGGTGTCCTTGTCCAGTAATCCGGCAACTTCCAGAATGTTGACCTTCTCATCTCTGGACTTGTTGATTTCCTGCAAGGGTTTCAGTGCCACGGCAGAACCTGACACTAAAACCGCTCCTGCCAGGCAGAGAGCGAACGCAACAGCCAACGTTTTTTCAAAACTGTCGTTGGGCATGGCCAGTATTTTTTCAGCGTACTGACGGCCCTTCTCAATGTAAACCTGCCACTGGCCTACGGCTTGAGGCTGGCTGGAGTTGGTATTGGAATTAGGCATGGCGAGCAACCCTCCTCATGATGTTGACCTTGATGACGGCGTAGTCGATCAAAGGGGAGAAAATGTTGGAGAACAGAATGGCCAGCATGATGCCTTCCGGGAAAGCAGGATTGACTACCCGTATCAGCACGGTCATGAACCCTATGAGTACACCATACAGCCAACGTCCGGCATTGGTGTGCGTGGCACTAACCGGATCGGTAGCCATGTAGGTCATGCCGAAAGCAAATCCACCCATAGTGAGATGCCAGTACCAAGGTACAGTGAACATGGCATTGGAATCGCTGCCTACGATGTTGAACAGGGTTGAGGTGAACACCATACCCAGCATGACACCCGCGATAATTCTCCAGGATGCTATCCGGGTGTATATCAGGAAAGCCGCACCGATCAGACACGCCAAGGTGGAGGTTTCACCCAGAGAACCCCGCTCGAAACCGAAGAAGGTTTGCCACCAGGTGATTCCAGCTTCCCGGATGCTCTCTAGACCACCCAGTCCACCAACACCTAACGCAGTAGCACCGCTGAAACCATCGACTGCAGTCCAGACCATGTCACCCGACATGGAGGCCGGATATGCAAAGTACAGGAATGCACGCCCAGTGAGTGCTGGATTAAGAAAGTTTTTGCCGGTACCGCCAAAAATCTCCTTTCCCATCACCACGCCAAAGGATATACCCAAGGCCACCTGCCACAGTGGCGTATTTGGCGGCATGGTCAAAGCGAACAGGATGGAGGATACGAAAAACCCTTCGTTAACCTCATGCTTGCGTATAACAGCAAACAACACTTCCCAAATACCACCGGCCACCAGGGTCACTATGTAAATAGGGAAGAAGTAGAGTGAACCATGCAGGATTACCGACAAGGGGTTATACGGGTTGTAGCCAAACAGGTTCAGGATAAATCCACGCCAACCGGGAGCTGCTTCCAGCCCCATACTCTGCATGGCTAGGTTGGCCTGATAACCTGTGTTGATGAGTGCCATCAGGAGGCACGGCAGAGCCGCTATCCAGACGTAGGTCATCATGCGCTTTAGATCCACCGCATCACGAATATGGGTGGAACCGGAAGTCACATCAGAAGGGGTGTATAAAAAGGTATCCACCATTTCATATACGGGATAAAGGGTATGAAGCCTTCCACCCTTGGCGAAATGGGGATGCAGTTTGTCTAAGAATTCACGCGTAGTGGACATTAGCCTTCCTTCTCGATTTGGGTAAGGTTCTGACGAAGCACGCTGGCAAAGTCGTGCTTGCCCGGATCAACGAACGTGCAGAGGGAGAGG
>JBPCSC010000604.1:0-1328 GCA_051007495.1 Methylococcaceae bacterium
GTCTCATTCTGGGATGGAAACGCGGTGAAGCTACGATGATAGGCTGGTTATTGCAGACCAAAGCCCTTATCATGATTATTTTTGCAAACATCCTGCTTGATAAAGGGGTTATTACCAGCGAAACCTTTACCGCGCTATTGCTCATGGCGATAGGCAGCACCATGTTAACTGTACCGGTGGTTACGCCCATGCTTAAAAAATTAAGCTCTTTGGTGGTAAAATCATCCTGATAGCATGGATGCGGAACCGAGTTTGCATTTGAACTTGGTTCCGCTCATTCCCTTATAACCGTTTTGTCAATTTTTCCATTTATAGATTTTTAGGTATGACAGATTCAAACAGCAGGTTTCAGATTATTGACTTTTTGAAACATATCATCGCGGAAAAAATAAAACCTGGTGTTGAGGCTCAAGACATCGAATCCGACAGTCCGCTTCTGGATGGAGGCTTGGGGCTGGATTCAATTATGGTGGTTGATCTGATTGTGGCGGTAGAACACCATTATGCGTTTAACTTCGCAGAGGATGATCTTTCTCTTGATTCCTTTGCCAGTCTGGATGCTTTGGCCGGGGTTATAGCGCGTCACGATGTGATCGCTACGCCTGCTTGATATTTCGGGATTGACTACAATAACATGAACGAATCTCTGGTCATTCTTGATGATTTTGGAAAGCCTGACTTTGAACGTGAAGCTTTACTGGATGAAAGTATATGTTTCTCCCAACCGCTTAACCCCAGGGCCCTAAACCCCGGTACGGTTTTCCTGACCGGTTCTACGGGTTTTCTTGGGGTATTTCTGCTGGAGGAATGGCTGAGAAACAGTGGGGCCACGGTGGTATGTCTGGTCCGGGGGGCTGACAATAACGAAGCCACCCGTCGAATCATAGCCCACTTGAAATCTTATTCGTTATGGGATGATTCCTTTTCAGAACGTCTGGTTGCTTTGGCGGGTGACGTGTCACAACCCGGTTTCGGATTAGGTGCACACCAGTTTGTCGAATGGGCAGAACGTAGCGATTTAATATGCCATAGTGCGGGTTCCATCAACATGGGCCATCCGTATGTCCGGTTGAAACCGGTCAATGTGAATGGTGTGGTTGAAGCCATTAAAATGGCCTCTATCGGGACTACCAAACCCCTGCATTTTATTTCCAGTATTGCCGTGTTTTACAGCGACGCTCACCCATCCGGCAAAGTACTGCATGAAACCGATATCCCACTATATCACCCCAGTATAAAAGGGGATTATGGTAAAAGTAAATGGGTGGCTGATCGACTGGTTGCCGGGGCTCAAAGTCGGGGATTGCCGGCAGTTATTTACCGCCCCA
>JBPCSC010000605.1:0-1858 GCA_051007495.1 Methylococcaceae bacterium
GTCCGAACCCGTACGTACGAGTTTTGGTTATCACCTTATAAAGGTTATTAATATTGATGCAAAACAGGTACAGCCATTCGAGGCAGTAAAAGCTGAATTAATAAATAATCATCAGCGCAACGCTGCCGAGAACGCGTTTTATGAGCAGGGACAAAAACTTACGCAACTAGGATTTGAACATCCAGACAGCCTGGATCAGGCGGCCAGAATATTGAAGCTCAAAATTCAGGAAACGCAAGCCTTTACACGGGAATCTGGCAAAGGAGTAGCAGAACACGAGGAAATCAGAAAAGCTGCATTCAGCGAAGAGGTTTTGAATGGCCGAAACAGTGAACCAGTAGAATTAGATAACGAACTGGCGGTAGTACTGAGAATAAAAACCCATGAACCTGCCCGGAATCAATCATTAAACGATGCCCGGGAAGCCATCACCAATCGCATGCACGCCGAAGAAACCGGCAGACAAACCTTGCAACGAACGCTGAATTTGATAACAGAAATCAAAGCCGGCAAATCAATGCTCGAGTTATCAAAAGCGCAGAAAGGATTAACCTACAAGAAAATACCGGCAATCAAACGGGATAGTGCGGAATACCCACCCGAACTGGTGGATGCCATCTTTACTACCCCTGTGGGGATAGACGGCAAGGCGGTAGCCCGTAATGTGGAACTGGAGGATGGCTCGCAAGGTATTTTCCAGATAATATCCCAGAAAACAGGTCTTTCTACAGAAGACATGGCTAAACAGGAAGACTCGGCCCATACTCTTTTAACTCAATCAGAAGGGCAAAGGGAGTTGGCTGCATGGATTGCCCAGTTGAGGCAAACCTTTGACATACATATCAAAGGCCTGCCTAAAACTCAGCAAAACAATTAAGCACTGAGGGATCATGGTGCTCCTCTGATATACCCCTCAGTGGTTGCCGCCGTGCTAAGGAAGCATGACCGGTTCTGGTGCTATCCAGCCAGTTTTCCTGTACTCGGCAATTACTGCGGTATAAATACCGCCACGCACGTTAAATCTTCCGGTTAATCTTAAGAAATTAGGCGTGCAGGCTTCGACCAGGTCATCCAGAATACGGTTCGTCACCGCTTCATGAAACGCGCCCTGATCTCGATAAGACCATACATATAATTTAAGCGATTTCAATTCTATGCACAGTTGGTCAGGTACATATTCAATCAACAGGGTGGCGAAGTCGGGTTGTCCTGTCTTTGGACAAAGACACGTAAACTCGGGAACATCAATGCGAATGGTATAATTGCGCCCTATAGCGGGGTTAGGAAACGTTTCCAGTATACAGTGGACAGAAGTTGACATGATTGGATACCAATAAAAAACAAAATTGATGGTGGCTTTGTCTGCTGACGCTACCAATAGCACTGCTGAAGTTTATCTCTACAGCATGGATGTAATTAAACCACGATTTGCTTACAAAGCTAATCCTTGCTCGTGCTGATCGCTTACTTCACCGAAACATACGCCAAAAAAATATTTTTTGATGCGACTCGAAAAAATAAAACTGGCTGGTTTCAAATCTTTCGTTGATCCCACCGTGGTTCCGTTACCAGGCAACCTGGTAGGAATCGTGGGACCTAATGGATGCGGTAAATCCAATATCATCGATGCCGTACGCTGGGTAATGGGGGAGAGTTCCGCCAAGCATTTGCGTGGTGGAACCATGGCCGATGTCATTTTCAACGGTTCGTCCAGTCGCAAACCCGTGGGTATGGCGCACGTCGAATTGATTTTTGATAATTCAGAAGGAAAAGCCCCCGGAGAATTTGCCCAATACAAGGAAATATCCATTAAAAGACAGGTTGGTCGGGATGGACAGTCCGTATATCTGCTTAATGG
>JBPCSC010000606.1:0-5250 GCA_051007495.1 Methylococcaceae bacterium
GTACTGACTGGCATACGCACCCAATTGAATATCCGTGATAGGCAAGGCATTTGGGCCGGTAACATGGTTCAAAACACGATCCCGTAACGGAGTAAACTCTAAGGCAGTACTCCCGCCAGACACCACGGTATCCGCATAGACCAAATAGTTGGCACCCAACAATGCATTCGTATACGGACTGATGTCCCGTTTCTCATCAATTGCTTTAAACACGGTACTGAAGCTCGATACTTTGAAATTACGCATATCGACCGTCAGTGCACCCTGCGTTGTATACAAATCGACCCGTAGCTTACCATCAAGCAAACCGGTATTGAGGTATACGGGCGGGATGCTGAGGGTCAGTGATTGTTCCACCACCTTCAATACCATGGTCGGTACAAACGGATCAAACACTTGTTCCGTATGGGTCGTCCGGATTTCTTCCCAGCCATTGATTCCGCTGCGGTAGACCCGTGTGTAATAATAGGCAGACGTAAACTGAATCGTTTCCTGGAAATACATCGACGACTGTAAAGGGTACTCGACCGACTGTACGCTGCACTGCACCGCTTCCGTTTCAAAGTACAACCATTGCATACCGGTAGCATCGGTTTTGACCACCGCCGGAATGATGTTAGTCTGCAGACTTTGTAGTGGTGATGTCCATGTCGCATCGTAACTGACTTCCAGGATACCGCTGCTGTAACGACGGATCGTAACCGGGTATTGGTGCATGAAACTCAGTCCATTCACGGATACCGTGGTTTCACGCGGTAGGGTCATTTGTGAAGATACCCCACCGGGCTCTGCGATCAGTCGACCCAGTACATCGTTCAGGTCAAACAACCATTTCAGCGTTACGGTCGTGGGGGTCGCAAACCGGTTTAAGAAATCCAGATCACTTAGATGCAAATATAGATCTTCTTCAGTCTGCGCTAATCGTGAATACAGTTTACGGGTGTTGATTTCATTTTCCACTACCGCTGCAGCGGTATTGACTGCACTGGCCTCCAACAAAAAGATACATGGGGAGGTCGGGTCGACCAGCTCGACACTGCCGTCGACGATAGTGCCCAGGAGATCCAATACTTTACGTTGGATTGCGGTGGGGTTGTATTTGTATTGCTGGACATCGCCGAGCAGATTGGCAAAACTCATGGAGGTACTCGCAGTTAAGGCAGACATATGTTTAATCTCCTACATTGACTTCATCGTCAGTATTGATGGGGGTCAGGTGACTATTAAAGAGGGCATTGACACGGGCCTGGTAAAAATCATACGGCACCCACCACTCTAACTCGTAATCATCTGGGTTGATTCGAGGGTAGCCTCGATTATTAAAATACCCAATCAGGTTAGTGCCCAGTTTGACATACATCCGTTCACGACGGTCGTCTCGCATATCGGGGTTGAAAATCTGGACGGTGCCGTTAAACTCTTTGACTAAAATGTCATCGAAATACTGAGCCCCCAGACACTGAAATTGGATCGTAATATCCCGGCTCTGATCATTATACGGCTTGTCGATACTGTAATCGAAAAATTGCCCGATAGGATCTGAAATCGGAAAAGCGACCCCGCAGGCAGCAATCTTCGTCACGTAGCGGCGCGATACATCTAAAACCAATCGGTAAATGCGGGTATTATAATCCAGCCGATTCTGGACGATGTAGTCCGGATACGGGACGAGCAATCCTTGAAATACCAACGACTGATAAAACGTCCAGACATAGAACAAGTATACAATGGGATCTCCGCGCGTATTGCGGAAGGTCGCATTGAGGTTGTATGCCGTGTAGTTGTCAGTGATCCCATCGACTTGGGAGTACGCTTCTTTGTATAACCCTTCCTTGCTAGTAAAGGTCGGAACGACCAAATCCGGCCAGCCGGATAGGTTGTTCAAATTGTTAGAGAGTACCGGCATAAAAGCTTGTTGGTTATCCAATAACGGACAGGTTATCCCGCTGGATGCTAAGCGTGGATCTAACAAGCAACGGACATACCGATGGATGGTTAAGGAGTTCGTTGCGAGTAACGGATAGAAGCGACGAATATTGCGCAGGTTATCGCCCTGCATGTTCAGCTGCGGACGGGTGAAAAAAGTCAGTCCGTAATCGTCTTTGTTGATCGGGACAGCGCTGGCAATTTTCCGATGATTAAAGCCATACAGGTTATTGCCGATGGCCCTCTCAACGGAGCCGATGGGTGTCGTTTGAAAAAAATCATCTAAGGTCAAGACCGTATTATTAGACTGGTCGGCCATGGATATACCTCTTTTTTTGTTGATTACTACAGGTAAGCGAATATGATTACTACCTTAATACAAGTCGTCGATGCATTGACGAATCTTTGGAAGCATAAAGACGAGATCAAGGTCACTGCAAAGGATGCGCTGATTAATGTCGTCGATACTACGTCATTGACGGATATTGCTAAATTAAGTCGAGTCGAACCTTTGGCCGTCATATCGAAGGATTGTTTGACGCTGGATTATTTGCCCGATATCATGCACTCCATGTTAAACATCTTCATTGGGTATTACCTACAAGCCATTGCGATTGGGGCTCGGGTCGATAGCGTCAAAGTGATTAAAACATTAGACCGTTTAAATCCAGACCGCGATGCGACGGGCTGGTTGATTGCATCCTCACTGGAGTCGATGCAGGATGTGGCTACGTTGGATATGAGTCAGTATGAATACCGACTACCTCGGCAATTTGCAATGGAAGCTAAAGGCCGCAAAGGTGGCAAAAATAACAATGACGATAAAGGTGATCCCATCGAGGAAACGAGCAGTACGTTCAATTATAAAACAATTGGCCCAGAAGTCAATCAAAATCCTGGCAATGCCTCCATACGAGATCCTGCAAAGATCTTGTCAGAGACAGCGAATTTGGCGGTGGGTAAAATTATCAATGTAGAAATCGGGACTACTCGTGCTCAAATCGAAGGGAGCAATACAAATAAAGACCAAACGTGGAAAAAGAAGAATGGCGATACGTATCCCAAGAATAGTAAACAGTTTGAGACCAAAAATACAGAAGTTGAATCCACCACGTCTATCCCCGTGATGGTGCGGTTGTCGCCTTCTTTGTTGCCGACGGCCTCCATCGTTAAGATCATGACGTCCTTGTCACAAGACGATACGATTGTAGAACGCTTTCATGCTTGGCGCTCAGGCCGTATTTCCTTTATTAAGGATTTGATTCTTTGCCAAGACATGATTGAAGAACACCGTAAGGCATTGGTCAACGATGAGCAAGGCACGTATTCGGAGATCATGCGTCGGGTCAACAATAGCCGTAAGTTTGGTTTGCTCACGCAGAATCCCTCCTTGGCGACGGCATCTAATCTGTTTGTCATTACCCATGAAGTCGCACTGCAAATTGAGCAATGCCCGTATCCGCGAACGTGCATTTGATTCTACCTACGCCATGATCATTGCGGTCATTGATACGCGGTACAACCGTGTCATCTTTTATCACCGAGGTGTCGCCACCGCCACCGATGTCAGCATCAGTGAAATTAAAGCGTCTAGCAAAGGCAAAGGTCCGGATATCATGGATATCTTTAAGGCTTACCAGCTGGGTAACGCACCGTCATATTAATTGTTTTTTAGGAGTCGAGTATGTCTATTCCATTGTTTGATTACATCAAATCCCTATTGCCCCGTCTTAGGAAAGACGATATCTTAGAAGACTTACGGATTACGAAAGGCGAATTAGAATCTTCTAAAGGGATGTATGCGTTAACTAGCACGGAACTCACTGCGATAAAATGGAGTTATGGAGAGTTAGTGGATCTCACCAAGGTCTTTTACCGCAACTATAAATCGTCAGTCGGTAAAGGTAAAACCGTAACCGATGACATCGCTAAAGCGTTACCTAACGTATTGGTTAATCTAGGGTTCATTAACGACCAAATAGAAAAGATCATCGGCGAAGATGTACTAAACGCTGATTTATCGGCTAAGAAAGCAATTCTTATTCGTTCATGTGAATACCTGGCCTTTATATCGAAATACAGTTATGATTTTTTACTGTATGCAGTATCCTCCGAAGCCGTTGCCAAAAAAACGGCTACGGATGTGCCTATGTCGGAAGCTAAACTACAATTTGTTAAAAACAACATTTTGCAATTTTCCACGTTATTGACCGTTTATAGCAAGTCGCCTGATAAATTTAAAGAGGATTTCAATAACATTCCAGACGTAATCGTAAGCGGTGATAATGTATCGACTGTCGCTTCCGTATTCTCAAATGGCGCAATAGATCCCTACGGTAGCGTATTGCAAAAAGGCTTTATCGGTTCACCGATTTATCATATTCGGCTGATCTTTGCAGAATGGCAAGCCGACCGCTACAAGGTGTGTAAAGACAAACGCCAGATGTTGGAGCTGCGAGTCATGCAATTAAAGCTATTGCAAGAGGATTTAAACGATCCTTCGCTAGAACGCCAGATAGAATACCTGCAAGGCCGTATCGATAAACTCGATCGGAAGCTGGCCGATATGGAGACCTAATATGACCCAATACGTCATACTGCAAAGTGGGTACTTATCGTACCCCATGCCGGATTTGGTTCGCTCATACCCTACGCAAGATAAAACCGCCCTGCAGTTGATGAATCTTGCTAAAGCCGATCGCCGAACCAACAATCCGTTTCATTATCACCGAGAAGTCGATACAGCATTCAAAGCGTTTGAGGACAGTCCAGTCCTACTCAGAGACTTCGATTTTCGGCAACGGATCTTAGTCATCGCTAAACAAACTTTTGGGCAGCAATCGTTCTACGACTGGGTTACCTTGCAGAAAAACAGTCCGTACTTAACGACCATGCACCGTCGCTTCATTTACGATACACTGGGTTACCTGATTACGGGCCACCGCTCCGTTTCTGTGGAAAGCTGGATGAACTTAATTGAAGCACGGGATATTACCGATGTAGATGCCCGAGTCACGTATAACCCTGCCGATTTCTTTGCATTGAAATACGGCAGTGGCAATGCCATTACCGATACACGCCCACAGAGCCTGCCGCCCGAATTGTTGAAATTGATTCAACAATGGGTCAGTCATGCCGACGGGTATAAAGACTTGTTGTACAGCTTGTACATCATTGCCGGTAAACAAACTGAATACACCCCGGTGTAGTCATGGCTGGGTTACAGTGGGGGTTTGAAGAGGCTGAAAAACCATTAGCCGTTTCCCGTTTAGCTGAAGCAGAGCGTCAGGTAAAGCAGGGAGACGTCTATGATAATTTATACGA
>JBPCSC010000607.1:0-4023 GCA_051007495.1 Methylococcaceae bacterium
TTACCTCAGGTGTGATTATACACCTTTCCGTGATGACCAGGGCATTTCAAACATCAACATCAGCAAAAGCGTGGGGGTTACCAGACCGGGTGCTATTCGTGGATCAAACCATGAGAAATCGGGTCGCTCAGGTATATGAATTTAAACATAAAAAATCCTGGCCCTTAAATTAATATAAAAATAGTAAGCGGTCAGAATGGAGGCGGGGTAAGGATCCCATAGCAGAGGAAATGCTCAGGGTAATAAGAACCCACGCAGCAAGATACGGTAGGGAAAAAACTGTAGGGCAGAATGGGTTAATCGTGAGTCAATAATCCAGCCGACAAGCCATATCAGGGATCATGGTAAAGCTACAGATTCAGTAGGACTTGTGGCTACGGGCGACTGGTGAGTCGCCCGTAGTTTTAATCATTTCACATTTAGGTCGGCGGGTTACTCAGGTTTACGCTCAAAACCTGGCTTAGTCATCCGATGAACGGCTAGCGCGTTTGCGGTCGTTTTCCAAGAGTAGCTTCTTTCTCAAACGTATGGTTTTTGGAGTCACCTCGACCAGTTCGTCGTCGTCTATAAACTCAAGTGCCTGTTCCAGGGTGAACTTGATCGGCGGGGTGAGAATCAGGTTTTCGTCACTGCCGGCAGCACGCATATTGGTTAACTGCTTGGCCTTGGTGGGGTTGACGACCAGATCATTTGAACGGGAGTGTATGCCTACTATCATGCCTTCATACACTTCATCGGCATGTTCTACGACCAGTCTTCCACGCTCCTGCAAATTGAACAGCGCGAAAGCCAGTGCCTTGCCGGCGGTATTGGAGATGAGCGCACCGTTGTTGCGCTGGCCGATGTTGCCTTTCTTGGCCGGGCCGTAGTGGTCAAATACGTGGTACAGCAACCCGGTTCCTGAGGTGGTGGTCATAAATTCAGTCTGGAAGCCGATCAGTCCGCGTGAGGGCATCATGTATTCCAGCCGTACCCGACCTTGACCGTCCGGCACCATGTTGAGCAAATCTGCCTTACGTTCTCCCAGTTTTTCCATCACCGCACCCTGGTTTTGTTCCTCGACTTCAATCGTGACGAACTCGTATGGCTCGCACATTTCGCCATCGACTTCCTTCATCACCACTTCAGGACGGGAAACGCCCAGTTCAAAACCTTCACGGCGCATGGTTTCAATCAAAATGGCCAGATGCAATTCGCCGCGCCCTGAAACCCTGAATTTGTCCGGGTCAGCGGTATCTTCAACCCTTAAAGCCACATTGTGTTTTAGTTCACGTTCCAGACGCTCCCTGATCTGGCGTGAAGTCAGAAATTTGCCTTCCTTGCCGGCAAAAGCGGAGTTATTGACCTGGAAAGTCATGCTGACGGTGGTTTCATCGACGGTCAGGGGTGGCAAAGCCTCAGGACAATCTGGAGCACACAAGGTGTCTGATATTTCCAGGCCGTCAATTCCGGTGAACGCGATGATGTCACCCGCATTGGCTGATGCGGTTTCCACCCGATTCAATCCGCGAAAACCAAATACCTGAAGGATGCGGGCATTTTTCTGGGTTCCATCACGCTTGACGATGGTAATGGCGGTGTTGGTTTTCAGGCTGCCTCTCTGGATGCGGCCTATACCGATTACCCCGACGTAGGAGTTGTAATCCAGGCTGGATACCTGCATCTGAAATGGGCCGTCTACATCCACCTTTGGCGCGTGCACCTTGTCGATAATGGTTTGGAACAGTGGGTTCATGTCGCCATCTTTGACATCTGAACCGAGACCGGCGTAGCCATTCAGGGCGGAGGCATACACCACAGGGAAATCAAGCTGTTCCTCGGTGGCCCCCAGTCGGTCAAACAGATCGAAGGTTTGATCCAGCACCCAGCCTGGTCTGGCACCGGGGCGATCGACCTTGTTGATCACCACGATAGGATGCAAACCCAAAGCAAATGCCTTTTGCGTTACGAAACGGGTTTGTGGCATGGGGCCATCTACCGCGTCTACCAGTAGCAGTACCGAATCCACCATGGACAGAACCCGTTCCACCTCGCCGCCAAAATCGGCATGGCCTGGGGTGTCGACGATGTTGATGCGGTAGTCATTCCATTCAATGGCGGTATTTTTGGCCAGAATGGTAATGCCGCGTTCCTTTTCCAGAGCGTTCGAGTCCATGACCCGTTCTTCCACCCGCTCATGAGAGGCAAAGGTTCCAGATTGTTGTAGCAGTTTGTCTACCAGAGTGGTTTTTCCGTGGTCAACGTGAGCGATGAAGGCGATGATGCGTAGTTTTTGTATCATGGAGGAGAGTGTTACCGAAGTGTCCTGAAAAAACGTGACATGGTACACGATATAGCGGGACAGGGCGATGACAGTTCGTAACTGACATCAAAATAAAAGGAAACCAGAACGTCCTTGTTCCGGTATCGGTGGACAGCCTAACAGTTAAAATCAGATAAAACTGATATCAGATGCCTTGATGAACACATCCTTGACGTAGTTATCCTCAGAACCCGAAAAAATACCCATGTAGATGGGGAATTTCATTTCATCGGGGTAAGCCCAGGCGGTAGTGCTACCCTTTTTGCTGGGCGAAGCAATAGCGGATGAAACATAAAAAGCGTGGCCGCCGCCACTGGTGCCATACCACCACACGCCCGTCACACGCTGGAATGTGCTGACATTTTTACCTACGCGTTGGGTAGTGGTGTAGTGCCGCCCAAACAAAGCCCAGGTAGAACCCTGTGTAGTGGTGACATTATAGGTGTTGGCTTCCAGTACTTCTTTGCGGTCACCGTCTTGATTATTGATAATCAGTTTGTCACCCGGAGTCCATCCATAGAACGAAGCATCGGTGATTCCATCAAGCTGGATGGTGGTATTTCCAGTCAATAAGGCATCTTCAACTTCTCCCTCCTCAACCGTATTGGCGTGATCGGCATCAGAGTACCAAAGACCGTCAAACAGATAATAACCTGGCTGTTCAGAGGTGGATGAGCCTTCGCCTTCATAAACACCATCGGCGAATTGAATGATTTCAACGTTGGAAATTTCATCCGTACCCTCCTCGCCATCTTCATCATTAATATCCTGAATCAGATAAGTCTGGCTATCGGCATCGTAAATGACGTTGTAATTTTCCTGGTTATTGGAATACACCACGGTATCCATTCCGTCTCCTCCGTCTATGGTATCGTCCCCTGCCCCGCCATCAATAGTATCATCGCCCCCATTACCGTTAATGGAATCGGCTCCACCCATACCAAACAGTTTATTGGCGGCATCATTGCCGTCAATGGTATTATCCAGTTCGTTACCGGTACCTTCGATCTTTCCGGTTCCGGTCAGAGCCAATACTTCAAGGCTATCTCCCAGCGCATAACTCACGCTGGATTCCACTACGTCCTGATCGCCGTCTCTTGCGGTTTCGATGATAATATCTTCAGTACTGCTGACCTGATAAGTATCAGAACCATCACCCCCTATTAACTGATCAATACCCGGGCCGCCGATCAGGGTATCATCCCCATCGCCACCTTTAAGTGTATCAAAGCCATTCATACCATTGAGCAGATTATTGCCATCATTGCCGATAATCAGGTTTTTGCCGTCACTGCCAGTACCTTTCAGATCAGCCAGACCGGTCAGCGTGAGGTTTTCAACATTGGCGGGCAAAACATAATCGACTGAACTATTAACGGTATCTGTGCCGGATGTCCGTGCACTTTTTTCAATAACGATGTCACGGGCATTGTCCACGAAGTACACATCGTTACCGTCGCCGCCAATCAGGGTGTCTGTTCCGGTACCGCCATCCAGCGTGTCGTTGCCGGCACCGCCATCCAGATTGTCATTGTCTGCTTCGCCCTTGAGCAAGTCGTGATCGCTACCACCAATCAAGGTGTCAGCTCCAGCCCCGCCGAGTAAGGTGTCGTTGCCGGTACCGCCATCCAGGTAATCATTACCGACGTTGCCCATGAGTAAATCCTTACCACTAGACCCGCTAATCGTGTCATTACCCGCGAGACCGTCAATTGTGTCAT
>JBPCSC010000608.1:0-4083 GCA_051007495.1 Methylococcaceae bacterium
GCAAGGGCAACAAAGGCTCTGCGTCTTTGGCTTGAGTGCAGCAATCCAGCACCTCCAGGGTTTCGCGCCGACTGACCGCATCGGTATTCCCGGCCCACTGTTGGGCCAGGGCTTCCAGTGTGCGTGGTTTTTCGATGATGAACGCTCTCAGTTCCCGGATACGTGCATCTTGTCCCAGGCCAGTGAACCGTTCGGCCTCGTTCAGCGTTCGCAAGTCTTCGAGAGGGGGATGGGCGACATTCACCCCCGTCAATGCCGCCGGGAGTTCCGGCACCTGCCGGCTTCCTTCCACCACACTCACCTGCGACAAGGGTACTCCCGCCACATCAGCCAGAAATTCAGCCAGACGTTGCCGGTTCTCCTCACCGGAATCCCCCAGCGTGGCGGAAGTCGCTACAAAATGAACCTGACTGGACTCAACACCAAAGGCATGCATCACCCGGCGCAGCAGCAAAGTGAGTTCTGCCGCCTGAGAACCGATGTAGGTATGGGCTTCATCAATCACGATCCAGCGTAACCGCTGTTGTGATTGATTAAGAATGGGACGGTCGTTCTGCCGCACCAGCATGTATTCCAGAATGGTCGCATTGGTGACCAGTATCGGCGGGGGATTGGCTCTGAGCGTCTGACGATCCACCACCTCGCTCAGAAACTGCTGCTGTTCACGGGCCGGTAATCGATCCGGGGTCGCACCGTTGTACAAACAAAAGCGAATAGCACCATTAAACGGTTCTGACCAGGCGACCAGTCGGTCTTTCTGGCTTTTGATCAAGGCATTGAGCGGATAGAGAAACAGAGCGCGTACACCGGTCAGTGGCCTGTTGGGGGCTTGTTCCAGTTCCCGGGCCAGATCAGCCAGAATCGGCACCAGAAAACATTCCGTCTTGCCGGAACCGGTACCACTGGTAACCAGCACCGAACGGGTCTCCTTCTGATTGAGCAAGGCCTGCCAGGCTTCCCACTGATGTTGATAGGGGTGGCGAGTCAAAGGAAATTCATACTCTGCGCGTAAGGCTTTGGGCGGGTGGGCCAGCGCCTTAACCAAACGGGGCGGCAAGTATTGACCCTGCAAATCGGCCAGCGACTGGTCGGATTGTCTCCAGCCAAATGTGGCTTCAAACACCGGATCGGCCAGAAAAGAACCGGGAAGCCCGGCTTCCTTGCCGAAGGTATCACGCAGGTATTCTCGAAGTGGATCGTTACGAAAACCGGAAAGACCCAGTACGGCCCGGGTCGCACGGCGATTGAGTTGTTCTGCCAGTGAAGTGTAAATCGCGGTCATGATGAGTGTGCTCCTAGTGTGCTTGAGTGAGGCCAAGTGTCAGTTGGATGGCATAAACGGCATCAAACCATTCAGGGTCGAACTGCCGTAACAGACGTAATTCGTAAATCAACGAGGCGGTAAGCGGCAGCTCGCTCAGGCTGATATGAGCCGCCAGAAACGGGGCGTAACGCACCGGGCGATGCGGTTCACCCAAGTGATGAAAACGATTACACCAAGGGTAATCACGCGGGTTGAGCGCATTGATGGTGGCCATGACTTGAGTGCCTTGCTGCCAATGCGTCCCACTGCCGTGCCGCCCTTGTAAATCCATTTCATTCGGTTGGAGCCAATCGTTTAACTGATCTGGTGCTAGACGAGCCAAGCTCAACAAATGACCCGCAGGAAAACCCCGCTCGGGAAATACCGCTTCTTGCAGCCAATCACACAGTGAACTCCAATAGCCCCGACGGCTGGTGGTGCGCTGACGAAATGCTTCAAACAGGCTGAATACGATGTCTTCGCCACTGTCGATGGCTGCCAATGCTTCACGCAAATGTTGATAACGGCTAAGAGCGACCTGCTTCCAGAGGCGCACCGGTATCAAACCCCAGGAGAACGGCATCACTTCAGCCATATTCCAAACACGATCGAAACACTCATCATCTGCCGCCTGGAGTAAGGCCATGGCCAGCGTGGCGGGATGAGTGATCAGCCGATTCAGCACATCCAGACTGCTGGGGGGAAATTCCTGCGTGAGTGCGAAATAGGCAGACAACAAAGGCCAGTCGGGATGGCCAGACGACTCACCCATGCGTGTCAGCACGGCTGACAAGGCGGCTTCTCGCTGATCGCGATTGGCTGTTCTGATGGCCGAGGCCAGCGTATCGGCCTCATCGAGAGCGGGTTGGATGTCCACTGCATGGCCAGCAACCGTCAGCAGCAAAGGACGAAATCTGGCCCACAGACCATCGCGCCCAATCACCCACCAAGGGCCGGGTTCAAGCTGGGGTGGAACAGTCCATGTGGCGGGCATGTCGGCGTGCGGCGATAGATCGACCGGCGGTTCAGACGGATTCCACAGCCGAATCATCTGCATACTGACCCGATGCTCCCAGCCCTCTTCCAGGCGAGCAATGTCTTGCGGCGTAATGCTGACCTGCCGACGATCATCGCCAGGCTCCAAGGCCACATCAAAGCGGGCCACCTGGATATGAGTCAGTACTTTCTCTTGGGTGGTTTCGATATCCAGCCTGACATGAGCGTCCAGTTTGGTCGTGCTGGCCAACAGCGAGGCCATGCGATCCTGCCAGGTATAAAAACCGGTTTCGAGAATGCCATCGGCCAGCAGAGGTAATTTTTCCCTGAACGACCGCTGCGGCCTGTTCATGCCCTCTGTAACCAAGGTGGCACGCAGCCAATAAGCCGCTCCACCCGCCGGGTCTTGCACCAGTAAACGTAACCCGCCCAGACGTTCCAATGGCACTTTTTCATTGGCTTGCAGTGTACGCCCCGCCAGTCGCAGGGATGCACCGCGTTGTGGGTAAGCCAGTGCCAACTCCAAAGGCCGCATGAGCGGCCAGGACACCCGTAGCCGCAAAGTGGGCAGCGTATGCCCTGCCGACATGACCGGGCACAGGATGCGGCACTCATTTCCGTTGATCCGCTCCACAGTCGCTTCCAGAGGTTCAACGACCTCCACCGTGGCACCGGCCAGGCCCGTCAACTGATAATGCCCTGCCGCGTTGGCGTTAATCATTCGGGTCACGGCAAACTCCGGCGGAACCGCAATAACCTGTCGCCGGCAATACACCACTCCAGAATCCTTATCGACCCGACGCAACCAGAAATACCCCCACGCGGCGGGGGCTTGCCGGCTCCATTCAGTGCCGATTCCCACTGGCTGCCACTGCCGTACCGAACCCGGCACGTCAATCACAGCCCCTGCGCCATTCCGGGTAACCAGATGGGGCATACCACGATACAGCGGTGTGTCATTCAAAGCGTGTAACACGGGGTTGCCGGAAACCGTGTACTCGAATTCGGATTCCGAATCGGCCCCGCAGGTGACCCGGAACACTTCAGAGGAATCCGTCACGCCAAAATCGGTATTTTTCGTTACGTGATATATTTTGCGGCCCAGTTCGGGTAATTCACCGCACAAGCGACGGTCTTCCGCGTCCAAAGGCAGCGGGTGGGTGGTTTCTTGCACCACAACCCAGGCCTCTAAGGATTTAGTTTTAGCGGATCCTTCAGTCAACCATTTCATACGACCTGCTGTTGCCGCATGAGGAATAAACACCCAGGGTAAATCAGCACTCCAGCATGGCTCCCCTTTCGCGACCAAACGATATTCCTGCTGACCGTCATGCAGCCAGAGTTGATGAGGCTCAGTCAATGCCGAACCACTCAAGGTGACACCCCCCCGACGCAGCCATTCACGGCGGAACAGGATCTGATCGGCAGGGCTATCAACCCCACCTTTGATTTGAGTCAAACGCGCCACCGACTCGTCGCCGCGTGGTGTACGCAGAATCAAGCGCAAGCGTGGTGAGAGTGCGGGAGTCACGTTAATCCAGCCATGAATCTCTTCCCTGGATAACTGATCGGGACATTCCAGTTGTTTCTCGACCGCAAACTGCGTCCCGGTTGGGATTAATACACCACGCCATGCCAGCCGTAATCGACGGCTACGCTCTAAAGTGACAGCGCGTTGCAGTAATAAACCCAGCAGATTTTCGATCACCTCGTCATTCGCAGACAACGGCAATTCAAAACGCCATTTTGGGGTTTTTGCATCGAGGGATTGAATCGCATCAGCC
>JBPCSC010000609.1:0-5249 GCA_051007495.1 Methylococcaceae bacterium
AAAACCAACGGTATTTTGAGCATGAAAAGAAGAATCCCGACACCAACGACGAAACTGTAACAACACATAAGCTCGAAAATATAGCTCAAAAACAGTTAAGCCTACTAGCCCTATTAATAAATACAAACGAAATAAATGAAGGATTGACCTGGTTTGATGACGTAAAAATATTCTTTGAGGATGAATCCAGACTGATGATCAAAACATCTGAGGTTATATTTTTAGTAGCAAACAACACATCACTACAAGAAAACCTGGGTGTCGCCCTGGATTATTCGCCGGCAGTGCTTTGCATGGCCAAGTCTTTTGAAAACGAGGTGAACCGATCAATAGTACATTGGCTACGTCTTAAATTAAACATAAAACCAGCTTATTACAACAGATATCAGGAAGGGGTAACCAATTGTTCCCATACTATTGACAAAACGACCATACTTTTCAATAAAACCAATGGCAGATACTGGGTTCCACCCAGTCTAAGCGAGTCGCAGAAATGTTGTTACAGGAATGTCTTCAACATAAGAAATGAATGCTTCATGAATATACCAGATAATGACTGGTCGAGAATAATGAAAACCTGGAGCAGGATAACAAAATTGAGAAATAAGGCAGCCCACCAGGATCCGAGTGGATCTGAGACAGCTGTTGAGATGAAGAGGCATATACAAACCCTGGCACAACTAAATTTTTTCAGTTATATCTATGAAATGAAACAGAGCTTCAAAATGAATAACATAAATAGTACTCTTTCTTCGTCAGCAATCTATTCTTGTGTATCCCATGATAAAACAACAAAAATGGATTCCCATTTACACAGTTGCCAGGAATTTGTAAGCTGGGTGCATACTCTTTTATGAACACCCAGGCATTTCAGCCTAAATTAAACCGACTCCTTCTGGCGCGACAATATCTTCAAAATCAGAGCCAGAAAGATCACCACAACCATTGAGCATATCGTCTGACAAATTTCTTTTCCAACTCAATAAATTATCCAGCTTCATATCGAATGTAACAAACTCAGCAGTAATTACCGGGTAGTAAACAATAACATCTTTGGTTTGTCCTATGCGATACGCTCGATCGGTCGCTTGATCTTCTTTAGCCGGATTCCATGTTCGGGAGTAATGAATAACGTGATTGGCAGCCTGGATATTAACACCAAAGCCTACAGCCAACGGAGACAGGATGATTACACCAAAGCCCGGCCTTTCCTGAAAAACCCTGATTCGCTTCTGGCGGCTGTTTACAGCGGATGCTGCTGCTGATGTAGTGCCATTAATAATATCAGGTAACACGCCAAATCTTTGAGCAATATAAGCCTGAAGCTGCCTCTGAAGATCCAGAAATTCAACAAATACAATTACCTTTTCACCGCGCTGCTGAATTGTTTTTAGCGTTTCCAGCAACCATTTCAGTTTTGGCGACTTGACTTCATAATCAGCTACCGATTCATATACATCAACCTGATGACCAGGCAGGCAGGGGCTGGTACACAGTTGACGTAAATACTGAATCAATGCAAGATGATTACCCACCAATCCCCGGGTTTTATTTTCCTGATAAGACTGGATAGCTTTAATGTAAAGTTGTCGCTGAAAGGGTGAAATGGGCAAACTACGGCAGCTATTGTCTTCGATTTTACTGGGCAAATCCTTGGCAACCTGTGCTTTGGTTCGCCGCAATGTTTGCGGTTCAATCAATGCACGCAATTCATTTAGCCTGGATTGTTCTTCTTCCGTTTTAGCTTCAATTGGACGACGGTAACGTGAACCAAAATGGTTTAAAGCCCCTAATAAACCAGGCTGAATAAAATCAAATAAACACCAAAGGTCAGCTAATGAATTCTCGACAGGCGTACCTGTACAAGCTATTTTGAAGCGCACATTCTGCTTTTTAGCTGAGCGGGTAACCAGCGCATTAGGATTCTTTATTTTCTGTGCTTCGTCACATACCATAATAGACCATGGCTGTGCGGCCAGTGAAAACTCAAGGTCTCGCAGCGTTTCATAGGTAGTTAAAACAATTTTTGCATTTCCAGCCCAGTTTGGGCTTAAAAATTTAACCAGGCCTTCGCTTACAAGTTGAGGATCAATTTCAGACTTTTGCAATTTCTTCTCACGAAGATTTGCGCCATACAGCATCAAGATAGGTAAACTGTCTGTCTGGAAAAATTTCTCGATTTCCTCTTGCCAATTCTCAAGCAAAGACACAGGAGCAACCACTAACATAGGTTCAATGTCTGGATTATCCTCGAAACAACGTGCCATAAACGTCAATATTTGCAGCGTCTTGCCTAATCCCATGTCATCGGCCAGCAAAGCCCCACGGCAATAGTCAGGCGCATAATTCCAAAGGTTTTGTAACCATGCCACACCTTGTAACTGATGTTGTTTCAATCTGATGGAAGGTCTTAATGAAGCAGGCAAATCAGGCTGCTTATCATGAGACAACTCTAAAGTTTGTTGCCTGTCCTGTAGATAATCGACATGATCAATATTGCTTTTTAGCAAAAGGGTTTGCCCTGAAGGCTTTATTTTAGTCGCATGAAATTCGCCGTTACTGACATCCTGTTCAGCGCTTTCAATATTTTCCAGAATGTCTTGAGCATCATTAATGCTAATCGGTTTTTTAACACCAGGAATTACAACTTCATCAAGTCCATCACTCTTGGCATTGTTAATAGCAGCCTGAATGGTTTCTCTGTCTTGTTGATCTAGCGGAATATGTTCTATGGATTCAGATTCGGCATCATTAATGGTAAAACCAAATTCAATATTGCCAGGCACCCATTCATCCTCATCCGACTTCCGGGCGATGTAGGGAGAAACATATTTTTTATCTATCCCGATTCCATCTATTCGGTCAGAATATCGACCCAAATCGAATATGTCGGCATAAGCCAGTCTGGACTCGGGGATTGACATCCAGGCAGTAAAAATATGTTTGAGATTATCCAGTTCAGCTCTGGCTTCTCCCAGTATTTCCAATTCATAAGCTTTCCAAAGTACACACTGCCGTCCATCTTTGAGATTTTTTTTCAAAAAGAGCTATAAATTCGCCGAGTTGTTCCGGATTTTCAAATTCAAATCTGCTGCCAGGTTTATTTTGCACCGAAGTAGATTCAATAAGGAGAGCCACCCCTTGTACTTTTCCTGAATCTAAATACTCAACATCTACAACAAACCGCTCAAAATCAATTCCAGCTTCCACACGAGCTACTTCAAACTGATTCTCGTCGATGACAGCAATAGCATCATCGCCCAAAGCAGCGTAAGGGTTTCGAATAAAAGCCTCTGCCCTTTGACCTGAAACATACCGCCCTGGCCAACGACGTATTTCCTGCAAAACGGAACGAACCTGAGGTAAAACCAGAATCTGCACTATACCTTGCCCATCTGGAATATCGTAGCGTTCCGGGATACATTTAAATTTGTCAAAAGTTGTTAACCATTGAGGGGGGGCATCTGCAAAATCAGGCTCAACTTGTACGGTTTTCTTGCCGTGCACAAGCGATTGATGCAAGTGAAGCATTAGCTTGTCTGGCGAAAGCACAACGGTACGTTGAAGAAAATCTTCCATGGGTACATGGGCAATACAGGCATAACGGCGAATATGGCTCCAATATTGGCGATTAATTTGAGGAGAGCGTTGTTCTCTGGCTAAGGCATAAAATGCTCTGACCTCATGCACTAAACGCCAAACAGATTCTTCCAGCAGAAAGGATTGAGTTTGAGTACGGATAACTGCGCCTTCAACTTTTGGAGCAACTGCCAGCTTCACACCATTATTATCACTCCATTCTCCCAGAGTGATCCGAAACTCCAGGTCTTCAAGCGAACCATCACTTACAAGACCAGGCCGGTAATCACTCAATTGCGGCAATTTCAGCACGGATAAAAGCCCAGCATCATTTCCGTTAGGGCTTGCCAGGAATTGATACAGTGCTTCCCACGAAAGAAAAAATCGATCATCGGACGCAGTAATATAGCCCAAATCCTCCAGTTGATTCAGCAAACCCAATAGAGGTTGATCTTGAATAAAGCTTGACCACTGCGTTGTCCAATCCTGCAAATAAGGAGTCGCATGATAACAAACACCATCCTCATTTAAGGAAAAATCAATCCTGTGCTCTGTTTGTGAATCAGTAACCACTTGATGATGTCTTGTAAATGGCCAGAATGACAGCATGTTTATTTCAACCACCAGCCTATTCCTTCTTTGAATTCAAAACCTTCACGACTTAAATTCTGCGTAATTTCATGCGTCAGAACTTGAACATTAAATGGGATCAACAACCAAAGTTCTTCGCCCTGGCTGCGACGGTCATTGAGTATCAAATTGTAGTCATAGCATATCTTCCTTAGTTTACTCATATCTAAATTGGTGGTTCTTTTGAATGTTTGTGGTACGGCTGTTACTTTATTAGGTATTGTGACGTGGTCTGACTGATGATTTTTTGAGTTCCGGGTGTCAGGCTTACTTTGGCCGGGAGTCGCATTTGCCTTATTACGCAAAAAAGCAGCAAAAACCCCTTGCCAGCGCTGATTATGTGTCAGTCTAATTTGATGACCCGGATGGTTTGTGTTCTTCAAGCCATTTCTGGTTCCTGACACTCTTTCTTGACCAGATGTAAACGGCAAATTATCTTTTGAAAACACATGGCACGCATTATTTTGCCTACCAAACTCAATAAAAACAAAACCACCAATACGCATTATGAAGGCATTATCATTAGCCAAATTACCGTTTATGTCCGTCAGCCCCATATAACGATTGGACATGTTTTGGCGAATTCTCTTATAGTCAGGATTTTGGTTATAAATACTGCCGTCACCTAGTGCCAACCAAATGTCATCGATTTGATCCGCATACTGTAACCAGAACTCCATTCTTTCTCGGTCTGCTTGTCCATTGGTTTGCAATAATTCAAAGAAGTCTCGAATGGTGTTTTTATTGAGCCACACACTGACCATCTGTGTTGCGGGTTCATCCACCTTCGCGTGCCATAAGGGTTTATTTCTATCCAACCCAGGACTGCCCCACTCGCGTACGGACACATCACGCAATGCTTCATGTTCTGATCTATCAGCAGATTGCTCATATCGTTTACTCCCTTCCGGCCAATTAAACGACTATACTTACAGGTAGACGAATTTGACCGGAGAGAGAGTGATGAACCGTACCATCCGCATCCAACAGTTGGCCCCTCAAGACCGCGAGTTGTGGCAATCGCTGTTTTACCGCCACCA
>JBPCSC010000610.1:0-2412 GCA_051007495.1 Methylococcaceae bacterium
GGCGGTGTCAGGAATGACGAAGCTGAACGCCTCGCCCAATCGGGCCGCCATAGGCTCGGCCAATACCGTGGTATCCGCCACCGGGGCTTGATTGCCGGTTTCCAGTTCCAGCACAAAAGATTGACGGGCACTCAAGCCTTCCGGGTCGGTGGCGGTGAGGGTGAAATTAAGTGATGTCACCGCAGCATCCACAGGCGGCGTGCCGCTCAAGGTGCGGGTCGCTGCATCAAAGCTCAGCCAGTCGGGCAAAGCTGAACTGTCTTCCAAACCCAATACATAGGTCAGCGTCTCGCCTTCGGGGTCAGCAAACGCTGATTCAGGAATGACGAAACTGAACGCCTCGCCCAATCGGGCCGCCATAGGCTCGGCCAACACCGTGGCATCCGCCACCGGGGCTTGGTTGCTGCCGTTGATGCGTATGCTCAGGGTGGCGGTGGCGGTGAGTCCTTCGCTGTCTTGTACCGTGTAGGTGTAGCGTTCCGTCAAGGCCGGACTGTTCATGCTCAAAGCACTGACTTCAGGCTTGCTGGTGTCCACCACGTAGTGATAACGGCCATCGGCTTGCAGGGTGAGATAACCGTATTGGCCTACCGTCACGCCGTCTACTGTGCCGTCGGTAACGGCCAATATGCTCAGTCGGTCGCCGACATCATCGTCCCGGTCGTTGTCCAGGACATTGCCATCTGCGGCCTGTCCCGGTTCCAGATGAACCGTCACCTCGGCCGTGTCGTCCGTGGCTATCGGGTCCGTGTTGAGGTTGGCGACCGTCAGGGTGTAGGTCTGCTGGGTGCTGCTGGTGCCGTCGTCCAGCAGCAGGTTGATCGTGTAGGTGCCTACGGCGGCGTTGTCGGGTGTGCCTTCCAGAGTGGCCGTGCCGTCGTCGTGACCGGTGAGGGTCAGCCAGGCCGGAAGGTCGGTGGCGGTCAGGCGGACACCGTCCAGACCGTTCGGATCCTGGTAGCGGATCAGGTAACTGTATACCTGGCCTTCGCGGGCTTCCGCTTCGGGGGTGCTGGTAAATTCGGCCGGAGCACCGCCCAAAGCCACGGTGAGCGTGTACGTCTGCTCGACCTGCGCTTCGCCGTCGCTGCCGGTCAGCACCAGTGAGAAATCTCCCAGATCACCCGAACCCGGCGTGCCTTCCAGTATCGCCATGCCATTGCCCTGATCCGTGAGTTGCAGCCAGGCGGGCAGCGTGCTGGCCGTGATGGTGAGCGGGTCGCCGGGGTTGGCATCGCTTAAGGTGATGGCGTAACGGTAGGCATTGCCGGCGGCGATTTTGTCGGGCGGCGTGCTGGTGAACACCGGCGCGTCGTTGTGGTGCTCGACTGTTAACGTCCAGGTTTGCTGGGTGGTGGCGTAGCCGTCGTCCAGGGTCAGAACGATGGGGTAGTCGCCTGCGGCATCCGCACCCGGCGTGCCACTGAGGGTGGCCGTGCCGTCGCCGTGGTCGGTCAGCATCAGCCAGGTCGGCAGATCGGCAGCGGAGTATTTGAGGCTGTTGCCGGTGTCGGGATCGCTGGAGGTGAGGGTGTATTGGTAGGCGCTGTTTTCGGCGACGGTGAGCGGGGCTTCGCTGGTGATGACCGGCGGCGTGTTGGGCATCTCCTTGATGTCCAGCGAGAAGGTCTGGCGGGTCTGGTATACCCCGTCCGAAACGATCAGCACAATGTCGTAATGACCGCTGTCCCCAGGGCCGGGCTTGCCGCCCAAAGTTGCCGTGCCATCGCCGTGGTCGATGAGCTGCATCCAGGCCGGTAACGGGTTGGGCGCGGTGATGCTGAGGGTGGTGTCCGGGTCTGGATCACTCGCTTCCACGAACAGGGTCGATGGATCCAGGGGCGTCGCGTTCAGGAATTGAGGCGGATCGTTGACGTTGGCAATGTCTATGGCCAACTGCCGGGTGACTTGCTCCCCGCTTGCGTCGGCCAGCGTGATCGTCACCCGTACCGCCCCCACATCCGCCGCCCCCGGCGTGCCGCTCAGGGTGTGGGTCAGTGGGTCATAGTGCAACCACGACGGCAAGGCTTGACCGTCAGAACCCAGCAGGCGGATGTCCAGGCTACGGGCCGATTCGGCGATGTTCGGCAAGGTGAAACTGAACGCCTGGCCTTGTTTCAGCCCGGGCACGCTGAAGAGTTCTTCACCAAAAAAATCGGCCAGGGAACGGGACTGGTTTTGGGCTTGCTGTATCGCCTGAACCGCCAGTTTGGTCGATTCCTGGGGCCAGGGTGGCGGAGTGGCAGCCGCTGCCGCTGCCGTTTGGGTCACCCCCAAAGCGGCCGACACGGCCTGGGCCGCCGCACTGGTGGCATTGCCCACAGCACCGGTCAAACCTTTTTGCTCGGCAATGAAATTGGCCGCCGCCGCTACAGGCTGCAACTGAAACGCCTGCGCCGCCGACATCCCCGC
>JBPCSC010000611.1:0-3904 GCA_051007495.1 Methylococcaceae bacterium
GGATCAAGGCATACAGGTCAGCATGGACGGTCGCGGGCGGGCTTTGGACAATATTTTTGTGGAACGGCTCTGGAGAACGGTCAAATATGAGTATGTGTATTTACAGGAAATACGGACTGTGCAGGAGGCATGGACTGGATTAAGGAACTACTTTCACGGGTACAACCACGAGCGGTTCCATCAGTCTTTGGACTACCGAACCCCTGCCCAGGTGTATCTTGGAAGACCATGAAGTAACGGGAACGATTAACCCTCGTTCTCTCTTAATTTAGCTCGTTTTTGGTCTGGACAATGGGGAGTACCTTACCTCTCCCCATCACAAGTCGTTCAATTTCCTGTAAATACCCCCAATCCCTAACCCCCAAACATTCTCAGGCGTTTGGCTTGCAGATAGACGGATTCACCGCGCACCAAAGCCAGTGCAGAGAACTGATCTCTGGCCAATTCGGCTTCTACCAAACCTTGACCATCAGTACGTTCCAGTTCAATCCGCACGGTAGCCCCCAGCGAGCGTATGTCGCTGATTCGTGCGGCTATGGCTGCTGTGGTTTCGGCTACTCGGGTGATGTCGATCTCGTGTGGCCTGACGTAGAAAATGGCACTGTCGTGATGCTGTGAGTGATCCAGCCACTCCATACGGGCTTCACCGATGTGCGCCTCACCCTCATGCACCCGTCCGTGAAACAGATTGACATCACCCAAAAACTGATACACAAATGGTGTTGCCGGGTGATCGTATACGGCTTCGGGGGTTCCTATCTGCTCAACCCGACCTTCATTCAGCACGACCACACGATCAGCCACTTCTAAAGCCTCTTCCTGATCGTGCGTCACAAAAACACTGGTGACGTGCAGTTCATCATGCAAACGACGCAACCAGCGGCGCAAGTCCTTGCGTACCTTGGCATCCAAAGCACCAAACGGTTCATCCAGTAACAGCACTTTAGGCTCTATGGCCAAAGCTCGGGCCAGAGCGATGCGCTGGCGTTGGCCGCCGGATAACTGCGGAGGATAACGCTCCGCCAGCCAGTCCAGTTGTACCAACTTGAGCAAATCATGCACTTTTTGGCGTATGGCCGTTTCGGATGGCCGCAAATGACGAGGACGCACCCTCAAGGCCGAACGCAATGTTTTCGAACACCGTCATGTGGCGGAACAATGCGTAATGCTGGAATACAAACCCGACGTTACGGTCGCGGACATGGCGGTCGGTGGCATCCTCACCATGAAACAGAATAGTGCCGCGATCCGGCACTTCAAGCCCGGCGATGATGCGCAGCAGCGTGGTTTTGCCGCAACCGGAAGGGCCGAGCAAAGCGATGAGTTCGCCGCTTTCTATGGAGAAGTTCATGGCCTTAAGGGCCTTGAACGCACCAAAGGATTTTTCTATGTTTTTGATTTCTATGCTCATGAGTGCGACGGTGAAAGATAGGTGAAAAAATGGGCTTATTGAGCCTGACGGTGCATCTGCCACTCCAGCACCGATTTGGCCAGTAGCGTGATTAACGCCAGCAAAGCCAACAATGAGGCCACCGCGAATGCTGCCGTGCTGTTGTATTCGTTGTAGAGAATTTCAACGTGCAAAGGGATGGTGTTGGTCATCCCCCGAATATGCCCGGACACAACCGAAACAGCGCCAAACTCGCCCATGGCTCTGGCATTACACAGCACCACGCCGTACAACAAACCCCAGCGTACATTGGGTAAAGTGACCCGCCAAAAGGTCTGCCATCCAGTAGCCCCCAACATAATGGCTGCTTCTTCCTCTTCACTGCCCTGGGCTTGCATCAGTGGTATCAACTCACGGGCCACAAAAGGAAAGGTGATGAAGATAGTCGCCAACACGATGCCGGGGACGGCGAAAATCAGCCTGATGTCGTGGTCTTGCAACCACGGCCCAAACCATCCCTGGGCACCGAACAACAACACATAGATCAAACCCGACACCACCGGTGATACCGAAAAGGGCAGGTCGATCAGGGTTAACAACAGGCTTTTACCCGGAAACTCGAACTTGGCGATACACCAGGCCGCCGAGAGGCCAAATACCATGTTGAGTGGCACCGAAATGGCGGCGACGAGGAGGGTCAGACGTATGGCCGCCAGTGCATTAGGCTCCAGCAGGGCCTTAAAATAAGCATCCATCCCTTTACCCAGGGCTTGGGTAAATACCACCAGCAAAGGCATGAACAAAAAACCGAACAAAAACAATAAAGCCAGCCCGGTTAATCCGGCCCGTACCCAGACCGGTTCATGACGAGTAGGCGAGAGCATCAGTGTAGACATGAGTAATAAACGCTTAAATGCGGCGGAGTTGGCTAAAGCGTTGCAGGCCGTTAATGGCCAGCAACAGGCTGAAGGACACCATCAACATGGAAACAGCCAAAGCCGTAGCCCCGGCGTAGTCGTATTCTTCCAGGCGGGTAATGATGAGCAAGGGGGTGATTTCCGAGACCATAGGGATATTGCCGGCGATAAAAATAACCGAACCATATTCCCCAACGGCACGGGCAAAAGCCAAGGCGAAGCCGGTGAGCAAACCAGGCAATAAAGTGGGCAGGATGACCAAAGTAAACGTCTGCCAACGACTGGCCCCAAGGCTGGTGGCCGCTTCTTCGAGTTCTGCCTCAAAATCTTCCAGCACCGGTTGCACGGTTCTGACCACAAAAGGCAGTCCGATAAAGGTCAAGGCCACCACCACACCGAGTGGGGTGTAGGTGATTTTGATGCCTGATTCAGCAAACCACGCACCTATCCAGCCTTTGTCTGAGTAGAGTGATGTCAGTGCAATACCGGCAACCGCCGTAGGCAGGGCAAAGGGTAAATCCACCAAAGCATCGACCACCCGCTTGCCAGGAAATGAGTAGCGCACCAACACCCAGGCCACCAGTAATCCGAACACGGCGTTTATGCTGGCCGCCAACAGTGAAGCCCCAAAGGTGAGCCTATAAGAAGCCATTACCCTGGGTGAAGTGATGACATTCCAGAATCCCTCCAGCCCCAAACCGGCACTCTTGGCGAAGGTGGCCGACAGCGGAATCAAAACAATCAAACTTAAATACAGCAGGGTAAACCCTAAGGTCGGAGCAAATCCCGGCAGGACTTGGGTATTTCTAAACATCACGCAACCTCCCTGTGTTTATTTGTGTCCAGCCTGATAGAGTTGATCGAATACCCCACCCTCGGCAAAGTGAGTGGCTTGTGCCTTGTTCCAATCCCCGGCTATTTCTTTAAGGCTGAATAATTCCAGCTTGGGAAACTGCTGGGCATAACGGGCCAGCACGGCGGCATTGCGTGGGCGGTAATAATGCTTGGCTGCCAATTCCTGGCCCTCAGTGCTGTAGAGATAGTCCAGATAGGCTTTGGCCAGGTCTTCGTTGCCGTGTTTTTTGGCCACCTTATCCACCACGGTGACAGGAGGTTCCGCCAGAATGCTGGCCGATGGCGTGATGATTTCAAAATGATCCGCCCCGTATTCTTTTAAAGTCAGATAGGCTTCGTTTTCCCAGGTAATCAGCGCATCACCTACACCGCGTTCGGCAAAAGTGACGGTAGAGCCTCGGGCACCGGAATCCAGCACCTGAGTGTTGTGGTAAATATTTTCTACCAGTTGCCTGGCCGCCGACTCGCCGCCCATTTTCTTCAAGCCGTAGCCCCAAGCCGACAGATACGCCCAACGGGCACCGCCTGAGGTTTTGGGATTGGATGTCACCAAAGCCACCCCTGGTTTGGCCAGATCAGGCCAGTCTTTAATGTTTTTCGGATTACCCTTGTGTACCAGAAATACGATGGTGGAGGTGTAGGGCGCACTGTCTTCGGGTAGGCGGGATTGCCAGTTGTCGGGTATGAGTTTGGCTTTCTGCGCGAGTTGGTCGATGTCGTACGCCAGTGCCAAAGTGACGAC